>NZ_JBWKNR010000012.1:0-125354 GCF_059415665.1 Pseudomonas sp. GW821-FHT10B02
CAAGGAGTTTTCCGTTCCGACTGCGCCGGAAGTGGGGCGAATTATAGAGAGATTAAACGGGCCGTCAAGGACTTATTCAATAAAACTGTCATAAAGGTCAAAAAGCCCCTAAAACAAAAGGGGAGGCCTGCCGGCCTCCCCTTCTTTACCCGGCCTTACAGGCTAGGGAAGGCGAACTGCGACGCCTCGTGGCTGGCACGTTGCGGCCAGCGCTGAGTGATCGCCTTGCGGCGGGTGTAGAAACGTACACCGTCCGGACCATAAGCGTGCAGGTCACCGAACAGCGAACGCTTCCAGCCACCGAAGCTGTGATAAGCCACTGGCACCGGCAGCGGCACGTTGACGCCAACCATGCCCACTTCGATCTCGTCGCAGAACAAGCGTGCCGCTTCACCGTCGCGGGTAAAGATGCAGGTGCCGTTACCGTACTCGTGCTCGTTGATCAGGCGCATGGCCTCTTCCAGGCTATCTACCCGAACCACACACAGTACCGGCCCGAAGATCTCTTCTTTATAGATGCGCATGTCCGTGGTCACGCGGTCAAACAGCGTGCCGCCGACAAAGTAGCCATCTTCATTACCGGCAACGCGGTAGCCACGACCGTCCACTACCAGCTGTGCACCGGCAGCAACACCGTCGTCAATGTAGCCAAGCACTTTGTCCCGGGCTGCGGCAGTCACCAGCGGCCCCATGTCCAGGCCACAGCTAGTGCCGGCACCAATCTTCAGAGCCTTGATTTGCGGTTCCAGCTTGGCGATCAGCGCATCGGCGACCTGGTCACCCACGCACACAGCCACGGAGATGGCCATGCAGCGCTCGCCGCAAGAACCGTAGGCTGCGCCCATCAGTGCGCTCACGGCGTTGTCCAGATCAGCGTCCGGCATCAGCACGGCATGGTTCTTCGCGCCGCCCAGTGCCTGAACGCGCTTGCCGCGCTTGGTGCCTTCGGAATAGATGTATTCGGCGATCGGGGTCGAGCCGACGAAGCTCAGGGCCTTGACCTCTGGCGCTTCGATCAGCGCATCGACGGCTTCCTTGTCACCGTGCACCACGTTCAGCACGCCCTTGGGCAGGCCGGCTTCGTGCAGCAGCTGGGCGATCAGCAGGGTCGAGCTAGGGTCGCGCTCCGAAGGCTTGAGGATGAAGCAGTTACCGCAGGCAATCGCCAGCGGGTACATCCACAGCGGCACCATGGCCGGGAAGTTGAACGGGGTGATACCGGCAACCACGCCCAGCGGCTGGAAGTCGGACCAGGCATCGATGTTCGGGCCGACGTTGCGGCTGTACTCGCCCTTGAGCACTTCTGGCGCCGCGCAAGCAAACTCGACGTTCTCGATACCGCGCTTGAGTTCACCCGCAGCGTCTTCCAGGGTTTTGCCGTGCTCTTCGCTGATCAGCTGGGAAATACGCGCTTCGTTCTGCTCCAGCAATTGCTTGAAGCGGAACATCACCTGGGCGCGCTTGGCCGGTGGCGTGTTGCGCCAGGCCGGGAAAGCGGCCTTGGCCGAGTCGATGGCCTGTTGCACGGTTTGCTTGCTGGCCAGGGCGACCTTGTGGATAGCCTGACCCGTGGACGGGTTGAAAACATCGGCGGTGCGCTCGTCGGCAGCAACCAGCTCGCCATTGATCAGATGTTGAACAGTGCTCATGCAAAACTCCAGAAAGGGGGTGAACCTGGACGCGAGCGCGCTCGCGTCCTCTTCTTATATAGGTGTAAAGAATCAGCTGACCTGGTTGATGGCCTCACCGACCGCATCGAACAGGCGATCCAGTTCCTGCGGCTGGCTGTTGAAGGTCGGGCCAAACTGCAGGGTGTCGCCACCGAAGCGCACATAGAAGCCGGCTTGCCACAGCTTCATGGCAATCTCGTACGGACGCACGATGGCATCACCGTCACGGGCGGCAATCTGGATGGCACCGGCCAGGCCGTAGTTACGGATGTCGATGATGTTCTTCGCACCCTTCACGCCGTGCAGCACTTTCTCGAAATGCGGCGCCAGTTCAGCGGCAGCCTGTACCAGGTTTTCCTTCTCCAGCAGATCCAGGGCGGCGATACCGGCAGCGCAAGCAACCGGGTGCGCCGAGTAGGTATAGCCGTGCGGGAATTCCACGGCGTATTCCGGGGTCGGCTGGTTCATGAAGGTTTGATAGATCTCGCTGCTGGCAATCACCGCGCCCATCGGGATGGCACCGTTGGTGACTTGCTTGGCGATGCACATCAGGTCCGGGGTAACGCCAAAGGCTTCGGCACCGGTCATTGCACCCATACGGCCAAAGCCGGTGATGACTTCGTCGAAGATCAGCAGGATGTTGTGCTGGTCGCAGATTTCCCGCAGGCGTTTCAGGTAGCCCTTAGGTGGCGGCAGGACGCCGGCGGAACCCGCCAGTGGCTCGACGATCAGTGCGGCAATGTTGGAAGCATCATGCAGCTCGATCAGCTTGAGCATTTCATCGGCCAGGGCGATACCGCCCTCTTCCGGCATGCCCTTGGTAAAAGCGTTGCTGGCCAGCAGGGTGTGCGGAATATGGTCGACATCGAGCAACTGGCCGAACAGTTTACGGTTGCCGTTGACGCCGCCCAGGCTGGTACCGGCGATGTTCACCCCGTGGTAACCACGGGCACGGCCGATCAGTTTGGTCTTGGTGGCCTGACCTTTCAGGCGCCAGTAAGCGCGCACCATCTTCACCGCAGTGTCAGCGCACTCGGAACCGGAGTTGGTGTAGAAGACGTGGTTAAGGTTGCCCGGGGTCAGCTCGGTGATCTTCTCGGCCAGCTGGAACGACAGCGGGTGACCGAACTGGAAGGCTGGCGAGTAATCGAGCACACCCAACTGGCGCGACACGGCTTCCTGGATCTGCTTGCGGGTGTGACCGGCGCCGCAGGTCCACAGGCCCGACAGCGAGTCATAGATCTTGCGCCCCTTGTCGTCGGTCAGGTAGCTGCCTTCGGCGGCAACGATCAGCCGTGGATCGCGCTGAAAATTGCGGTTGGCGGTGTAGGGCATCCAGTGGGCGTCCAGCTTGAGCTGGCTGGCCAGACCGACAGGAGCGTTTTCAGGCAGATTCATCGGGCAAGTCCTCGCAAGGCAATTGGGCAGCGACAAGTGTTGTTGCCACTAAGTTGTCACGGGGATAAAGTCTGGAAAACCCAACTTTTCTAATCTTCAGATAGACGACTACTAAACTATGAGCCGGCGCCCCGATCCCCTCGCGCAAGTCAGCGACTTTGATATCCGTCTACTGAAGATCTACCGCAGCGTAGTCGAGTGCGGCGGCTTTTCCGCGGCGGAGAACGTCCTCGGCATTGGCCGCTCGGCCATCAGTCAGCAGATGAGCGATCTGGAGCAGCGCCTGGGATTACGCCTGTGCCAGCGCGGGCGCGCCGGATTCTCGCTGACCGAAGAAGGCCGCGAGGTGTATCAATCGGCCCTGCAACTGCTCAGTGCCCTGGAGAGTTTCCGCACCGAGGTCAACGGCCTGCACCAGCACCTGCGCGGAGAGCTGAACATCGGCCTGACCGACAACCTGGTGACCTTGCCGCACATGCGCATCACCCACGCCCTGGCCCAGCTCAAGGACCGCGGCCCGGATGTGCGCATCCAGATTCGCATGATCGCCCCCAGCCAGGTTGAGCAAGGGGTACTCGACGGCAGCCTGCACGTCGGTGTGGTTCCGCAAACCAGTCCGCTGTCGGGACTGGAATATCAGCCGCTGTACAGCGAACGCTCGCTGCTCTATTGCGCCGTGGGCCATCCGCTGTTTTATGCCGACGACCGTCAGCTGGACGACGAACGCCTCAATAGCCAGGACGCCATCGCCCCGACGTTCCGCTTGCCGGCCGATGTCCAGGCGCACTATCAGGCACTCAACTGCACCGCCAGCGCCTCGGACCGCGAAGGCATGGCTTTTCTGATCCTCACCGGGCGCTATATCGGCTACCTGCCGGATCACTACGCCAGCTTCTGGGTACAACAAGGGCGACTGCGCGCACTCAAGCCGAACCAGCGCTTCTATGACCTGAGCCTGTGCTGGGTGACGCGCAAGGGGCGACGTCCGCATCTGGTCCTGGAAAGCTTTCTGGAAAGCCTGGCGGCTACTCGCTGAGGCTCGATGCTGTGGTAGGTTAGCCGATCAGAAGTGATACCCATTGCCTTGTCTGGAACCGTCCATGCCCTTCGAAGTCCCTGCGCATCGTGTCATCGCCCCGGGCAAGCCCGCCGGCCGCATTCGTCAGAAGAACGAGCAAGCCATCATCCAGGCTGCCGAAGACGAGTTCGCCCGTCATGGCTTCAAGGGCACCAGCATGAACACCATCGCCCTCAAGGCCGGGCTGCCCAAGGCGAACCTGCACTACTACTTCACCAACAAACTGAGCCTGTATGTGGCGGTGCTGAGCAACATCATCGAGTTGTGGGACAGCACCTTCAATGCCCTGAACGTCGAGGACGATCCGGCAACGGCGCTGAGCACTTACATCCGCACCAAGATGGAGTTCTCCCGGCGCAATCCCCAGGCTTCGCGGATCTTCGCCATGGAAATCATCAGTGGCGGCCAGTGCCTGAGCGACTATTTCAGCCAGGACTACCGCGAGTGGTTCAAGGGCCGTGCCGGGGTGTTCCAGGCCTGGATCGACGCCGGCAAGATGGACCCGGTCGATCCCGTGCACCTGATTTTCCTGCTCTGGGGCAGTACCCAGCATTATGCGGACTTTGCCACCCAGATCTGCCAGGTCACCGGCCGTAGCCGCCTGACCAAGCAAGACATGGAAGATGCCAGCAACAATCTTATCCACATCATTCTCAAAGGCTGTGGCCTGAAACTTCCCGACTGAACCTGCGTTTATGCCTTTTACCCTGCTCGACACCTGCGAATTTCGCGAAGAGATTCGCAAGAGCCGCTTCATTACCCTGGCAGCGCCGATCAACAGCGCTGCCGAGGCCATGAGCTTCATTGAACAGCACAGCGACCTGGCCGCCACCCACAACTGCTGGGCCTGGAAGCTGGGTGCGCAATACCGCAGCAGCGACGATGGCGAACCCGGCGGCACGGCCGGGCGCCCGATCCTGGCGGCGATCGAAGCCCAGGACTGCGATCAGGTCGTGGTCCTGGTGATCCGCTGGTACGGCGGTATTCAGCTGGGCACCGGCGGTCTGGCCCGCGCTTATGGCGGCGGCGCCAACAAGTGCCTGCAGCAGGCAGAAAAGCGCCTGCTGGTCAGCCGCAGCGAAGTCAGCTGCAGTTGCAGTTTCAGTGAGCTGGCCCTGCTTAAATTGCGCGTGGCGGAAGCCGACGGCCTGGTGCTGGAAGAACACTTCACCGCCAATGGCGTTGATTTGTTGCTGGCTTTGGGTGAAGAACAGATCGAGCCGCTGCAACGCCAGCTGGCCGACCTGAGCCGCGGGCGGATTCTGCTGGAGCGACGCTGAACAATTGCCCACATTCACTGTGGGCCCGGCTGTGGATAACCTCTGGGCATTCGCCTGAGCGCCTTGAACCACGTGGCTTTCAGGCAAACGATCATATTTTGATCAAGATTTGATGACAGCCACTCAAGCGTCGATAAATCAGTTAGTTATCCCCATTTATTACCCAGCGGAGGAAGCCTTCAGGCGCTTATACCCAGCGCTTGGGCTTGCTCACAGATACTGTGGAGCAAGCTGTGGATAAGCCGTGTACCCCTGCGTCAACAGCCTGTTCGGCCACGGTTTGACTAGACTGGTTATTCTTTGATCAACGACGTCCCCATTGAAAGGAGTTCCTTCATGCCCTCGAACAAAACCGCCCTGATCATCGGCGCCTCGCGCGGCCTCGGGCTGGGTCTGGTGCAGCGCCTGGTGGAAGACGGCTGGGATGTCACAGCCACAGTGCGTGACCCGGCCAAGGCCACCCAGCTGACAGAGCTACCGAGAGTCCAGGTGGAAACCCTGGAGATGAACAGCGGCACTCAGCTCGACGCCCTGCAACAACGCCTGCACGGTCAGGTCTTCGACCTGCTGTTCGTCAACGCCGGGGTCATGGGCCCAGGCGACCAAAACGCCGAACGCGCACAGTTGGCCGACGTCGGCGACCTGTTCATGACCAACGCCGTATCGCCGATCCGCGTCGCCCAGCGCTTTGCTCCGCAGTTGCGCAACGATGGCGTGCTGGCGTTCATGAGTTCGATCCTCGGCAGCATCACCATTCCCGACGGCAGCGAGCTGTGCCTGTACAAAGCCAGCAAGGCGGCGCTGAACTCGATGATCAACAGTTTCGTCACCCTGCAACAGCCACAGCAGACTGTGCTGGCCATGCACCCGGGCTGGGTCAAGACCGACATGGGTGGCGAGAATGCCGAAATCGACGTGCTCACCAGCACCCAGGGCATGCTCGAACAGGTCAAGGCCAACGCCGGCAAAGGCGGCCTGTACTTCATCAACTACAAGGGCGACAGCCTGATCTGGTGAAACCGTTCACGGTGGGTGTAGACTCGACACCTCGCCCACCGTGGCGGACCTGGATCAGCAGACAGGGCAACACTGAGCTGGCTAACCTGAACCCACTTTCAGAGGAGCCGGCACCATGCCTGCGACCCGTATCTGGTTGAAAAACCCGCTTGCCATCTTCACCGCCAACAGCCTCGATGCCCGTGGCGGCCTGGTCCTTGAAGACGGCCGTATCACTGAAGTCCTGGCCCTCGGCGAAACCCCGTCCAGCCCCTGTGGACAAATCTTCGACGCCCGCGAGCACGTGGTCCTGCCAGGACTTATCAACACCCACCACCACTTCTACCAGACCCTGACCCGCGCCTGGGCGCCGGTGGTCAACCAACCGCTGTTTCCCTGGCTCAAGACCCTCTACCCGGTCTGGGCCCGCCTGACCCCAGCCAAGCTGGAACTGGCCACCCGCGTAGCCCTGGCTGAATTGCTGCTGTCCGGCTGCACCACGGCGGCCGATCACCATTACCTGTTCCCGGATGGCCTGGAAAACGCCATCGACGTACAGGTCGAGGCCGTGCGCAAGCTCGGTATGCGCGCCATGCTCACCCGCGGTTCGATGAGCCTGGGCGAAGCCGACGGCGGTCTGCCGCCGCAGCAGACGGTGCAACAGGGTGAAGTGATCCTGGCCGACAGCCAGCGACTTATCCACAGCTACCACGAACGTGGCGAGGGCGCGCAAATCCAGATTGCCCTGGCGCCCTGCTCGCCGTTCTCGGTCACTCCAGAAATCATGCGCGCCAGTGCCAGCCTTGCCGAAGAGCTGGATGTGCGCCTGCACACCCACCTGGCCGAAACCCTCGATGAAGAAGACTTCTGCCTGCAACGCTTCGGTCTGCGCACCGTGGATTACCTGGACAGTGTCGGCTGGCTTGGCCCACGTACCTGGCTGGCCCACGGGATTCACTTCAACCCGGACGAAATTGCCCGCCTGGGCGCTGCCGGTACCGGCATCTGCCATTGCCCGAGTTCGAACATGCGCCTGGCCTCGGGCATCTGCCCGACCGTTGACCTGACCAACGCCGGTGCTCCGGTTGGCCTGGGTGTCGACGGGTCCGCCTCCAACGATGCCTCCAATATGATCCTCGAAGCGCGCCAGGCCCTGTACCTGCAGCGCCTGCGTTACGGCGCCGAAGCGATCACTCCGGAACTTGCCCTGGGCTGGGCTACCCGCGGGTCGGCGCAGTTGCTTGGGCGTACCGACATCGGTGAGCTGGCGGTCGGCAAACAGGCTGACCTGGCCCTGTTCAAACTCGACGAGCTGCGCTTCTCCGGCAGTCACGATCCGCTTTCGGCGCTGCTGCTGTGCGGTGCCGACCGTGCCGACCGGGTCATGATTGCCGGCCAGTGGCGAGTAATCGACGGCCAGATCGAAGGCCTGGACGTCCAGGGTCTGATCGCCGATCACCGCCAGGCTGCCGCACAGCTGATTGCCGGCTAAGGCGTCAGAGACCAAGAAACGCCAGCATGATGAAGGTGGCGAACAGCACGAAGTGGGTCATGCCCTCGATCGCGTTGGTTTCGCCATCGTTGAGATTGATCGCGCTGACGATCAGGGTGATGGCGATCATCACCGTCTGCACTGGCGTCATGGCCATCTGAAAGGGCTGGCCGGTGTAGAGCGCCATCGCCTCCATCAGTGGCACGGTCAATATCACCGTGGACAGCGATGCCCCCAGGGCGATATTGACCACCGACTGCATGCGGTTGGCCAGCGCCGCGCGCAGTGCGGTGAGGATCTCCGGCGCTGCGGAAATCGTCGCCACCACAATGGCCATCAGCACCGGCGGCGCACCACTGCCCTCCAGGCCGTAATCCAGAGGATGTGACATCGCCTCCGCCAGCACGCCGATAATCATCACCCCGACGATCAGGATGCTGATCGAACGCACCTTGCTTTCCGGGGCCGGTGATGGATCACGGCGTTTTTTCTGCGGGTAGCTGTAGCTGAAGAAATAGCTGTGGGGCCCCACCTGCATACGCAGGAACAATGCGTAGAGCAGCAGCATCGCGGCAATGGTGAACGCCGAATACAGCTTCCAGTGCTCACGCGCAATGAACTCGGGTACCACCATGGAAACGCCCATGGCGGTCATGATCATCACACTGTAAGTGCGTGCCGAATCATCGTTGTAGGGCTGCTCGCCGTGCTTGAGCCCGCCCATCAGCGCTGCCAGGCCAAGGATCCCGTTGATGTCGAGCATCACCGCCGAGTAGATGGTGTCACGTACCAGCGTGGGCGAGGCCTCATTGCTCATCATGATCGCCAGCACCAGCACCTCGACCATCACCGCGGACAAGGTCAGGATCATCGTGCCGTAAGGATCGCCGACATTCTCCGCCAGCCGTTCGGCATGTTGGGCCACGCGCATCGATGCACAGATGATTGCCACCACCAGCACCAGCCCCGCCACTAACGCGAGCGTGTGACCATGCCCCAGCAGCTGTCCCTGCAGCGGCCAGGCCAGGGCCGCCAGCAGCACAGCCAGTATCAACGGTTTTTCCTGGTTCAGGAGGCTAAGCATCGACGGCCTTGAGCAGGTGGTAGTGGGCAAAGTGACTGTAGTCACTGTAGAAGGTTTCCGGCAAAGGCCACCCGGTCAGCTTTCTCGGCCAGCAGCGAACAACCCTGTAGAATGTTGAAAACCGCACCTGATGAGAAACCGACTTTATGTACGACTGGCTTAACGCGCTGCCCAAGGCAGAATTGCACCTGCACCTGGAAGGATCGCTGGAGCCCGAGCTGCTGTTCGCCCTGGCCGAACGCAACAAGATCGCCCTGCCCTGGAACGACGTCGAAGCCTTGCGCTCGGCCTATGCGTTCAACAACCTGCAGGAGTTTCTCGACCTCTACTACCAGGGCGCCGACGTGCTGCGCACCGAGCAAGACTTCTACGACCTGACCTGGGCCTACCTGTTGCGCTGCAAGGCGCAGAACGTGATCCATACCGAGCCGTTCTTCGACCCGCAAACCCACACTGATCGCGGCATTCCCTTCGAAGTGGTGCTCAATGGCATCAGCGCTGCGCTCAAGGATGGCCAGCAGCAGCTGGGCATCAGCAGCGGCCTGATCCTGAGCTTCCTGCGCCACCTGAGCGAAGACGAAGCGCACAAGACCCTCGACCAGGCCCTGCCGTTTCGCGATGCCTTTATCGCCGTCGGTCTGGACAGCTCGGAAATGGGCCACCCGCCGAGCAAGTTCCAGCGCGTCTTCGACCGCGCCCGTAGCGAAGGCTTCCTGACCGTTGCCCACGCCGGTGAAGAAGGTCCGCCCGAGTACATCTGGGAAGCCATCGACCTGCTCAAGATCCAGCGCATCGACCATGGCGTGCGCGCCATTGAAGACGAGCGCCTGATGCAGCGGATCATCGACGAGCAGATCCCGCTGACCGTCTGCCCGCTGTCCAACACCAAATTGTGCGTGTTCGACCATATGAGCCAGCACAACATCCTCGACATGCTCGAGCGCGGCGTGAAGGTCACGGTGAACTCGGATGATCCAGCGTATTTTGGTGGTTATGTCACCGAAAACTTCCATGCCCTGCATACCCACTTGGGCATGACTCAGGATCAGGCCCGGCGTCTGGCGCAGAACAGCCTGGATGCACGGTTGGTGAAGCCGTAGGGATTAATGGCCGCATCGCGGGGCAAGCCCGCTCCTACAGAAGGAGCGGGTTTGTCTCGACGCTAACCGACTGATTTCAGCGTTAGCGGCTGGGCAATCCGGTTGATCTGATGCAGCCCCGCCGCACTGATCTGCAACCTGCGTGACGTCTCACTCTCGCGGATCCAGCCGGATTGCATGAACAGCTTCAGCAAGCTACTGCCCAATGCACCGCCCAGGTGCGGGCGGTGCTCGCTCCACTCGCTGCAGCAGCGGCAACTGCTGAATCTTCTGTGCTGATAGCGGGCCAACGCCTCAATGTAGATGCCATGGCGGGCAAACTGCGTACGTCCTTCCGGGGTCACTTCGATCTGCTGCTCCAGACCCTCCAGCCAACCGGCGTCGAACAGGCGCTGGTAAAGGTCCGCCGCCAGCTCACCGCCCAGATGATCACCGCACAACCGGGCCCGGCGCATGGACAGGGGAATGCCGACATCCTCCCGGGCCGTGAGCATTTCCCGGGTAGTGACCTGAACACTGGCCAGTGCTTCCACAGCAGCGCCGACTTCAGGCCCGGCAAGCCTGAAATACCGCTTTCTGCCGCGCGGCTCAAGCTTGAGCAAGCCACTGGCCGAGAGCCTTGCCAAATGTGCACAGGCCGAAGAAAGCGTCAGGCCGGTTATGTCTGCCAGTTCATCAGAGGGCCGCGCCATTCCGTCGATCAACGCCCAGAGCATCGCGCTGCGTTTGGGATCAGCAAGCAGGCTGGCAATCTGGCTGATACTTGTAACAGGTTTCATATCTCAACTCCCTGCGAGATCACATCTGAAATCGTTTGAATAACCATGTCGGCAGCATTTACTGCGAGGTTCCCGATGTCAGAACGGCTGGAAGTTGTAGGGTTGACTCACCAGCAGTCAGCCAGTGCTGTAAACCAGGCAAAGATTGAGAAGGAGCGATAACTTGCCGGCCGCTGACATGGAAGTTTCTCTCGCTGGAAACGACTGCTGGATCGATTATAAGCCGCCTCGGCGCAACAAACTCCGCGCTTGCCTGCAGGCAACCGGGTAAAACTACCCTGCTCTGCCAAACCATAGCCATAACGTGTTCGCAGAATGCGCTGGTTAACGTGCGATACGTTTGTTGTAGAACCGCACGCCATACCTGTTCGTTTCAACTTATAAATAACTGGCCATAAAAAAATCAGACACTAAGCCTACAGTTAATGCACTCAGAAACTACAAATAAATCGGCCGATTCTGTAGTACTAGTAGCGCGCTAAAGGCTCACACGCTGCAGTTGTTCAAGCAAAGTCTGGCAGCGCTCCCTGAGCAGATTGCGCAGCAACTGCACCGGCTTACCCAATTGCGCTCGATGCGTGCACATCAGGTTCAGCGGTGCGGCTTCGCCCTCCAGGTGCCCCAACAGCACCTTCAAGCGCCCTGCCTGCACGTCGAAGGCCACATCCAGCCAGGATTTGTAGGCGATTCCCAAGCCGGCCAGCGCCCAGCGGCGAACCACATCGGCATCGTCGCAAAAGCGGTCGCCGCTGACAGTTATCCCGGCTTCAGTTGCTCCCCGGCCAAATCGCCAATGATCGTGAACGCGGCTGCCCAACTGGTAGAGCAGGCAATTGTGCTGAGCCAGATGGGCGACTTCCTTCGGTTCGCCATGTCGGGCCAGGTACGCAGGCGAGGCGCACAGCACACGGCGGTTATCAGCGCACAGCGGCAGTGCCACCAGGCTTGAATCTTCCGGTGTGCCATAGCGCAGCGCAATGTCCGCCGCCTGGCGGAACAGGTCGGCATTGCGGTCGCCCAGCAACAGACGCACCGACAGCTTCGGATGCTCGCGCTGCAGTTCATCCAGCCAGGGCAGCAAGACATTGCGCCCGAAGTCCGACGGCGCAGACAGCTGCAACACGCCACTGACGTCATCCTGCCCCCGTGCCAACTGACGCCGCCCTTCATCCAGGCTGGCCAGGGCATTGCGCGCATGTAACAGAAAGCCCTCGCCTTCGGCGGTCAGGCGCAGGTTGCGGGTAGAGCGGGCCAGCAAGCGCGTACCCAATTGCTGCTCCAGGCGTTTGAGTGCGGCACTGGCCACCGCCGGGGAAAGGTCGAGCAGGCGTGCCGCCGCCGACAGGCTGCCCAGTTCGGCGGTGCGAACGAATAGCTGCAGGTCATCGATTCGCACGAAAAGGCCTCGGCATTATCAAAAAAACATTGAAAGTATCTGTCGTTCTAGCGGCTTTTAACAGGAAGTGAAAGCGCCAATGATGGCGTCCAACGATTTACCCTTGAGGACCTCACACATGAAAGCCATCGCCTACTACCATTCCCTGGCCATTACCGACCCGGCCTCCCTGCAGGACATCGAACTGCCAGTCCCTGAGCCAGGGCCACGGGACCTGCTGGTAGAAGTGCGGGCCATTTCCGTCAACCCGGTGGATACCAAAGTCCGCCAGAACGTGCAGCCTGAAGCTGGCATTGCCAAGGTGCTGGGTTGGGATGTGGCCGGTGTGGTCAAGGCGGTAGGCAGCGAGGTCAGTCTGTTTCAGCCAGGCGACAAGGTTTATTACGCAGGCTCCATCGCCCGGGCCGGAGCCAACAGTGAGCTGCATGTGGTCGACGAGCGCATCGTTGGCCATATGCCCAGGACCCTGAGTTTCGCTGAGGCCGCCGCCCTGCCGCTGACGGCGATCACCGCCTGGGAACTGCTGTTCGAGCGCCTGCAGATTGCTCAAGGGCAAGAGGATTCGGGCCAACGTCTGTTGATCGTCGGCGCCGCCGGTGGCGTCGGCTCGATCCTGACCCAATTGGCCAGCCAGTTGACCGGGCTCACTGTGATCGGGACCGCCTCGCGTCCACAGACCCAGGAATGGGTCCGTCAACTGGGCGCCGACCAGGTGGTCGACCATAGCCAGCCGCTCGCCGAAGCGCTCAAGGCGCAGGGTATCGATTACGTCACCCATGTCGCCAGCCTGACCCAGACCGACCAGCACCTGGCACAACTGGTCGAGGCCTTGGCCCCGCAAGGCAAGCTGGCGCTGATCGATGACCCCAAGCAACTGGACGTCGGCCTGCTCAAGCGCAAAAGCCTGTCGCTGCACTGGGAGTTCATGTACACCCGCTCGCTGTTCGAAACCGCCGACATGATCGAGCAGCACAAGCTGCTCAACCGGGTTGCCGAACTGATCGATACCGGTACCCTCAAGACCACCCTGGGCGAGCATTACGGCACCATCAACGCCGCCAATCTGCGGCGTGCCCACGCCCTGCTGGAAAGCGGTGCGGCCAAGGGCAAGATCGTTCTCGAAGGTTTCTGAAACAAGGTGCCCACTGCGATTTCGGAGTGGGCACGACCGTCAGTCCGACAACTGACTCAGGTCATATCCCTGCAGTACGGCAGCGCTACAATTCTTCAGCCAACGCTAAACCGCAGGTATGCCACGATGATTATTCAAGTCAGTGCATCAGCCCAGAAACCCGGCTGCCCATGGCAGGTTCGGCTGGACCAGCAGGTTGTGAACTTTCGCAGCGAGGCCGAAGCCCGCGCCTTCGTCAACACCTTGCAGGCCCGCTTGCAGGCGCCGCACCCGCTCAAACGGGTCGGCTGAGCTGTACCCGACGGGTGGCCGTCGCCATCGCAACCGCCCCCAGCCCACACAGGCTGATGACCAGCGCCATGGGTACTGCGCTGCCATCGTGCAACACGCCGACCAATGCCGCTGCGCCCGCCGCGACACTGAACTGAATACAGCCCAGTAGCGCCGAAGCGCTCCCGGCCCGTGCGCCTTGTCCGTTCATGGCGCACGCCGAGGCATTGGGGATGATGCAACCGAGGCTGGCAATGCAGATGAACAACGGAATCAGCAACGGCCAGAGTTTGGCCGGTTGCAAGGCGCTGATCGCCAGCAAGGTCAAGCCCGACGCCAGGTACACCCAGACTGCTCGTCTGAGCAAAAAGGCTGGCCCGCGCCTGGCCAGCAGCCGCGCATTGATCTGCGCCACCAGAATGAAACCCGCCGCGTTGCTGCCGAACAGCCAGCCATAGTGCTCCGCGGGCACCCCGTAGAGTTTGATGAAGACGAACGGTGAACCGGCGATATAGGAAAACATCCCGGCAATGGCGATGCCACCGGTCAAGGCGTGACCGATGAAGACCCGATCCTTGAGCAGGCGCCCGTACTGGCGCAAGGCACCGGAAAGCGGCTGGCGTGGCTGGCTGGCCGGCAGGCTTTCCGGCAAGCCCAAAGCGACGGCCAGGGTGCACAGGGCACTGAACAGGGTCAGGGCGACAAAGATCGATTGCCAGCCATACACATTGACCAGCACACCCCCGAGCATCGGTGCCAGGATCGGTGCCAGGCCCATCACCAGAACCAACTGGGAAAACACCTTGGCCGAGGCTATCGCATCGCACTTGTCACTGACGATCGCCCGTGACAGCACCATGCCGGCGCATCCGCCCAGCGCCTGGACGAAGCGTGCCGCGATCAACGCATCGAGGTTGGGCGCAAAGGCGCAAGCGAGTGACGCCAGGGTAAACAGGCAGACGCCAACCAGCAGGGGAACCCTGCGACCGAAACGATCGGCCACCGGCCCATAGGCCAGCTGACCAATGGACAAACCCAGGAAGTAGGCGGCCAGAGTGGTCTGGATATGTTTTTCGTCAGTACCGAAGGCCAGCGCCATCGCTGGAAAGCCTGGCAGGTAAAAATCGATCGCCAGGGGCCCGAACGCACTCAGGGCGCCCAGAATCAGGATGGTTCGCAGGTTCATCGGGAATCCATAGCAGGCTAAGCAAGTTTGCTAGTTTAACCGTCCTGCCGGGGTTTCGCTGCGAAGAGTTGGGCCCGCGCAGTGAATCTTTTATCCACCGCGCGGGCCCGCAGGGGTCAGAGCGCTTCGGCCTGATAGCCTTCTTCGCGGATCAGTTGAAGAATCTGTGGCGCCTGCAGCGAACTTTGCACCTTCACTTGTTTCTGCGCGAGGTCGACTTCAACCACGGCTTCTTCATCCTGAGCCTGCACTGCACGGGTCACGGCCTTGACGCAATGGCCGCAAGTCATTCCTTGAACGTTGAACACTTGCATGGGGACTGCCTCCTGTGGGTTTTGACTCAGTTTCAAGCTTGCCACCGGGGCAAGGTCAAGATCCGCTTGACGCTGCCGGGCTGGAAATCATCGCTCGGGTCGGCCAAGCTGCGAGCCTGACGATTGACGATGCAGGAGTTTCATTTCATGCGCAGGGCAGCTTTCGGCCTTTTCGGTCTGCTGGGTATTTTCGCTGGGCTTCCCCAGGCCAGCGCCGCGGGGCCAAGTGACTACAGCATTCTGATCATCTCCCGCGAACGCCTGGAAGTGGCGACCTCGTGCGAGATCGGTGTGTACATCAATGATCAACTGGCCGGGCGCGTGTTCCAGGAGCAATCGACCTCGTTCAACCTGCCGCCGGGCGACCTCGATGTGCGCCTGCGCTACCTGCCTGGCCAGGCGCCAGGGTGCCAGCCAGGGATCGAGAATCAGCGCAGCAACCACTTGAAGCTGTTGGCCGGGCAGATCAATAAATACCGGGTTGCAGCCGATCAGAATGGCCTCACATTGATCAGAGCCGGACTGGGCTATTGACCTTACCCGCATGGCAAGGTTGATGCTGGTGGCCTGTCCAAGGAGGAGTGCCCATGTCTGCATCTACCACTTTCGATCTGCCGATTGTCGGCATGACCTGCGCCAGCTGTGCTGGCCGGGTCGAGCGCGCCCTGCGTAAAGTCAGCGGCGCCGAACAGGTCAGCGTCAACCTCGCCACCGAACAGGCACGCATTCAAGCACCGGCCGATAGCCTGCCGGCCCTGGTCGAGGCGGTCGAACAGGCCGGCTACCATGTGCCCAACCAGAGCCTGGAGCTGCAAATCGGCGGCATGACCTGCGCCTCCTGCGCCGGCAGGGTCGAACGGGCACTGGCCAAAGTACCCGGCGTACAACAGGTCAGTGTCAACCTGGCCAACGAACGTGCGCACATCCAGATGCTCGGCCAGCTCGACAGCAGCCGCTTGATCGACGCCGTCATCCATGCCGGCTACTCGGCCAGCCTGCCGCAAAGCACCCAGGTCAATCAGGCCGATGCCGAACGCCGCCTGCGCAAGGAGCGCTGGTCGGTGGCCCTGGCGGTATTGCTGGCGCTGCCCCTGGTACTGCCGATGGTGTTGCAGCCTTTCGGTATGCACTGGATGTTGCCGGCCTGGGCGCAGTTCGTCCTCGCCACACCGGTGCAGTTCATTCTCGGCGCACGTTTCTATGTCGCCGCCTGGAAAGCCGTGCGCGCTGGTGCTGGCAACATGGACCTGCTGGTCGCCATCGGGACCAGTGCCGGTTACGGCCTGAGTATCTATGAATGGGCCCAGGCCAGCCCCGGGGTGATGCCGCATCTGTACTTCGAAGCCTCTGCCGTGGTGATTGCCCTGGTGCTGCTCGGCAAATACCTGGAAAGCCGCGCCAAACGCCAGACCGCCAGCGCCATCCGCGCCCTCGAAGCCCTGCGTCCGGAGCGCGCCTTGCTGCTGGTCGATGGCCAGGAACGTGATGTGGCGATCAGCGAACTGCGTCTGCACGACCTGGTCGTGGTCAAACCCGGCGAACGCTTTCCGGTGGATGGTGAAGTCATCGAAGGACAAAGCCATGCTGACGAGGCACTGATCAGCGGCGAAAGCCTGCCGGTACCGAAACAGTCGGGTGACAAGGTCACCGGTGGTGCGATCAACGGCGAAGGCCGCTTGATCGTACGCACCCTGGCCCTGGGTACCGAAACGGTCCTGGCGCGCATCATCCGCCTGGTCGAAGACGCACAAGCGGCCAAGGCACCGATCCAGAAACTGGTGGACCGGGTCAGCCAGGTGTTCGTCCCGGCAGTCTTGGTGCTGGCGCTGATTACCCTGGTCGGCTGGTGGCTGGCCGGCGCACCGATTGAAACCGCCTTGATCAACGCCGTCGCCGTGCTGGTCATCGCCTGTCCCTGCGCACTTGGTCTGGCCACGCCAACGGCGATCATGGCCGGTACCGGGGTCGCCGCTCGCCACGGCATTCTGATCAAGGATGCCGAAGCCCTGGAGCGTGCCCATGCGGTCAACCGGGTGGTGTTCGACAAGACCGGCACCCTGACCTCCGGCAGCCCGCGCATCGTCCACAGCAAGGCGGCGGTCGGCGAACCGGCTCAACTCCTGCAACTGGCCGGCGCCCTGCAGCGCGGCAGCGAGCATCCACTGGCCAAGGCCGTACTCGATGCCTGTGCAGAACAAGGGCTGCTCGTCGCCGACATCAGCAACAGCCAGTCACTGACCGGACGCGGGATCGCCGGCAGCCTGGACGGTCGTGAACTGGCCTTGGGCAACCGTCGTATGCTCGACGAGAGCGGCCTGCAAGCGGGCGACCTGCAAGCCAGTGCCAAAGACTGGGAAGCCGAAGGCCGGACCCTGTCGTGGTTGATCGAACGCAGCCCGCAGCCGCGTGTGCTGGGCCTGTTCGCTTTTGGCGACAGTCTCAAGCCCGGCGCCGGACAGGCCGTGCAGCAACTGGCCGGGCAAGGCATCAGCAGCCACCTGCTGACCGGTGACAACCGCGGCAGCGCCATGGTCGTCGCCCAGGCCCTGGGCATCAATGACGTGCACGCCGAAGTACTGCCTGGCGACAAGGCCGCCCACGTCGCACAGCTCAAGCAGTCGGGGGTGGTGGCGATGGTCGGTGACGGCATCAACGACGCTCCGGCCCTGGCCGCAGCCGATATCGGTATCGCCATGGGAGGTGGCACTGACGTGGCCATGCAGGCCGCCGGCATCACCCTGATGCGCGGTGATCCGCGCCTGGTGCCGGCCGCTCTGGAGATCAGCCGCAAGACCTATGCGAAGATTCGCCAGAACCTGTTCTGGGCCTTCATCTACAACCTGATCGGGATTCCGCTGGCCGCTTTCGGCATGCTTAACCCGGTACTGGCGGGTGCGGCGATGGCGCTGTCGAGTGTCAGTGTGGTCAGCAACGCGCTCTGGCTGAAAACCTGGAAGCCCGAAACCCCACCACAGGACAACGCCCAATGAACATCGGCCAAGCCGCTCGCCGCTCCGGGTTGAGCGCCAAGATGATTCGCTACTACGAGTCGATTGGACTGCTCAAGCCGGCCCTGCGCAGCGACAGCGGTTATCGCTTGTACCAACAGGAAGACTTGCATCGCCTGGCCTTCATCAAGCGCTCGCGCGACCTGGGCTTCTCTCTGGAAGAGGTCGCCCGTCTGCTGACCCTGTGGCAGGACCGCCAGCGCGCCAGTGCCGACGTCAAGGCCCTGGCCAGCCAGCATATCGATGACCTCAACCGGCGCATCGAAGAGCTGGTGAGCCTGCGCGATACCCTGAGCGAACTGGTTGCCCACTGCCAGGGCGACGATCGTCCCGACTGCCCGATCCTCAAGGACCTGGCAGCCGGGGGCAGTTGTTGTCACTGACGGCTTACTGCAACCAGGGTGGAGTAGGCTCTTCTTCCTTGCTCGAACCCCGTTCGGCGTCCTCTCTGATGGCGCGCCGACGGGCTTCGTCAAAGCGCGCGGCATCGATTTCGCGCATAACCCCGTCGATATCGGCGCTGTGCTCGTCCTGGGCGAACTGACCGGTAAGCTCGCTTTCCGGCAACAATTCACCAGCCTGGTACAGGGCCCACATTTCCTGGGCGTAACGGGTGTCCCTGAGCTCCGGAGCAAAACGCCCGAAATAGGCCGCCATGTTGCCGACATCGCGCTCCAGCATGCTGAAGGCGTGGTTGTTGCCTGCCGCATCCACTGCCTGCGGCAGGTCGATGATCACCGGGCCATCGGGCCCGAGCAGCACGTTGAACTCCGACAGGTCACCATGCACAAGGCCGGTGCAGAGCATCAGCACAATCTGGCGGATCACGAACGCGTGGTATTCGCGAGCTTGCTCAGGCTCCAGGTACACATCGTTGAGCCGTGGGGCGGCATCGCCGTACTCGTCGGCCACCAGCTCCATCAGCAGCACGCCGTCGAGAAAGTCGTAAGGCCGTGGTACGCGCACGCCGGCATTGGCCAGGCGGAACAAGGCCGCCACTTCGGCATTCTGCCAGGCGTCCTCGGCTTCCTTGCGGCCGTACTTGGAACCTTTGGCCATGGCCCGGGCCTGGCGGCTATTGCGTACCTTGCGCCCTTCCTGGTATTCGGCGGCCTGGCGGAAGCTGCGTTTGTTGGCTTCCTTGTAGACCTTGGCACAGCGCAATTCCTTTCCGCAGCGCACCACGTACACGGCGGCCTCCTTGCCACTCATCAACGGTCGCAGTACTTCGTCGACCAGTCCATCTTCAACCAGTGGTTCAATGCGTTTTGGAGTCTTCATCGGCTTTTGTCGGGGGTCCTGTTCTGCCAGACACGAGATTTTTTGTAGGTCACCGGTGCTGCACCGGATTGTCGCTGTAGCAAGACCGCACTGCGTTGTAACGGCAATCGGTCAGACTTGCCATAGTTTTTGTAAATGTTGGTGCCCAATCGTTCACAAAAATCACCAGATTTCTTTACCGCACTACAGTCGCATGCCTCCCGGGGTGAAACCGAACAGGCTTTTGAACGCTGCAATGTAGGCCGAGGTGGAGTCATAACCGCAGCCCAGCGCAGCTTCGGTGACGCTCTGCCCGGCCTCCAGCGTTGTCAGCGACGATAGCAGGCGCATGCGCTGGCGCCAGCCACGAAAGCTCAGGCCGGTCTCGCGCTGGAACAGGCGCATCAGGGTCTTTTCCGAGGTATTCAAGCGCTGTGCCCACTGCCCCAGGGTTTGTCCCTGGTCCGGGTGGGCGAGCAATTCGTTGCACAGTTCAAGCAAACGTGGATGCTGCGGCAACGGCAAGGAAAAGCCCACCTCCGGCAAGGCCTGCAACTGGTCCAGCAACACCGCCACCAGCCGCGCCTCAGCGCTGTCGCCTTCGGCATAGTCGACCGGCAGCAGACAGAACTGCTTGATCAGCTCGCGCGCCAGTGGCGTGACTTCCAGCACCCGGCACTGCCCCGGCGCCCAGCAAGCTTCTTCACGGCGCACATACAGGCTGCGCATCTCGGCCTGCATCGAGGTCACCACCTCGTGTTCAACCCCAGGCGGAATCCAGACGCCCCACTGCGGCGGCGCGAAGTAGCTGCCCTCGGCGGTGTACACCCCCAGCACACCACTGATCGCGTAGGAGAACTGCACCCAGTCATGCTGATGACGTGGCGTCCAGGAGCCGGCCCCGAGGCTTTCCGCCCGCGCATATAGCGCCCGCGGCAGGCGCTCGAGCACAGGAATCGGACGCGGTGAAGGTTGTTGTCCGTTTATCGGCATCACTTGGCCTTATGTCGCAAGACGGCAATCATGCGTCGAGCGTAGCCTTTGCGCTCAATGATTACAAAATGATTCGAAGGCCCGCCGATGCAAGCGCTCAAACACCTTAAACGCGTGGTAACCGACTGGTTCCTCTGCGGCATGTTCCTCGCCACCTTCCTGGCCTGGCTGTTCCCCGATGTTGGCCGCAGCGGCGGAGCAATGCATGCCGAATACCTGATCAATGGCGGGGTGTTCCTGGTGTTCTTCCTGCACGGTATCAACCTGTCCAGCGAGCAGATTGGCCGCGGCCTGAAGAATGGCCGCCTGCATCTGATGGTGCAGGGTTTTACCTTCGTGGTCTTCCCCCTGCTCTGGTGGCTGGCGGACAAGCTGCTTGGCAGTCATGTACCGGCGCTGCTGATGCTGGGCTTTTTCTATCTGTGCGCCCTGCCCTCGACCATCTCGTCTTCGGTGGCCCTGACCGGCAGCGCTGGCGGCAATGTGCCGGCGGCGATCCTCAATGCCAGCCTGTCCAGTGTCCTCGGGATCTTCATCACGCCCTGGCTGGTCAGCCTGGTGGTCGGCACCGGCAGCAACGGCATCGACCTCGGCGCCACCCTGCTCGACCTCTGTGCCTTGTTGTTGCTGCCGCTGGTGCTCGGCCAGTTGTTGCGTCCCTGGCTGGGGCGCTTCTTCGCCCGGCACAAGCGTTACACCAACATCCTCGACAAACTGGTGATCCTGCTGCTGGTCTATGCCGCCTTCTGCAACTCGATGGTTTCGGGCATGTGGCAGCAGCAAGGCAGTGCAGTATTGCTTACCGCGTTTCTGGGCAGTGCCCTGTTGCTGGCGCTGATTCTCTGGTTGACCACCCGCACTGCCCGGGCCCTGCGTTTGAGCCCGAGCGATGAAGTGGCAGCGGTGTTCTGTGCCAGCAAGAAATCCCTGGCCGCCGGTGCACCGATGGCCGCACTGATCTTCGGCGCGCATCCGGGCCTGGGCCTGATCCTGCTGCCGATCATGATCTATCATCCGCTGCAGCTGATCGTCTGCTCGATCATGGCCGAACACTATGCCAATCGTCCGGCCCCCATCACTGCGGGCACATTGCTCAGCGCTCGATGATCGCCGTCACGCCCTGACCACCGGCGGCGCAGATCGAAATCAGGCCACGGCCCTTGCCGGCGGTGGCCAGCAGTTTGGCCATGTTGGCCAGGATGCGCCCACCGGTAGCGGCAAACGGGTGCCCGGCCGCCAATGAACTGCCCTTGACGTTGAGCTTGCTGCGATCGATCGCCCCCAGCGCTTCGCCCAGCCCCAGGCGGCGCTGACAGTAGTCGGGATCTTCCCAGGCCTTGAGGGTGCACAGCACCTGAGCGGCGAAGGCTTCGTGAATCTCGTAGTAATCGAAATCCTGCAGACTCAGACCGTTGCGCGCCAGCAAACGTGGCACCGCGTAGGCCGGTGCCATCAGCAGCCCTTCCTGACCTTTGACGAAGTCCACCGCAGCGGTTTCACCGTCGACCAGATAGGCCAGCACCTCAAGCTGGTGTTCATGGGCCCACTCTTCACTGCCCAGCAACACCACAGAAGCGCCATCGGTGAGCGGCGTGGAGTTGCCGGCGGTGAGGGTGCCCTTGTCGCTACGCTCGAATACCGGCTTGAGGCTGGCGAGCTTCTCCAGGGTCAGGTCGGCGCGCAGGTTGTTGTCGCGGGTCAGGCCGAGAAAAGGCGTGAGCAGATCGTCATGCCAGCCCTCGGCATAGGCCGCTGCCATGTGTTGGTGACTGAGCAGCGCCAGCTGGTCCTGATCTACTCGGGGAATTTTCCAGGTCTGCGCCATCAGCTCGCAATGCTGCCCCATGGACAGCCCCGTGCGCGGCTCGCCATTGCGTGGCAGCTCCGGCTTCAGGTGCCCTGGACGCAACTGTAGAAACGCCTTGAGCTTGTCTGCCAGGGTCTTGCCGCGATTGGCCTGAAGCAGTATCCGGCGCAAACCTTCATTGACCGCGATGGGCGCATCGGAGGTGGTGTCGACGCCACCGGCAATCGCGCTGTCGATCTGCCCCAAAGCGATCTTGTTGGCCACCAGCAAGGCGGTTTCCAGCCCGGTGCCACAGGCCTGCTGCAGATCGTAAGCCGGGGTTTGCGCCGACAGCCGCGAACCGAGCACGCACTCGCGGGTCAGGTTCATGTCCCGTGAATGTTTGAGCACCGCCCCGGCGGCGACCTCGCCCAGTTGCAGGCCATGCAGCCCGAAGCGCTCGATCAGCCCTTCGAGGGCTGCCGTGAGCATCGCCTGGTTGCTGGCTGTGGCGTAGGCACCGTTGGAACGGGCGAAAGGAATCCGGTTGCCGCCAATGATTGCGACCCGGCGCAATGAGCGCATGCGAAACGTCCTCTTTGCACGAAGCAGTCCGCTACAGCGTAGGTGTTTTTTCAGCGTTCGAACGACCAACGGCCAAAGATGGTCCACACTTTGAAGCTTATTTCAGGGAGAGCCGCACATGAGCGACCGCTATATCGACTTCGCCAACTCCGATCTCGGCCGCCGCCTGGTCGGTGCCGTCGGTTTGCCCAGCCCTGCTCGCCTGGAACGCTGGCAGGCCGGCCGTCTGCGCCCGGTCGAAGGCGCGTTGCTGCTCGGCGGCGGCCCCCTGGCGAACAAAGTCGAGGCGTTTGCCCAACGCCTGACCGATGAAATTTACAGTTTCGCCAGCCCCGACCTGAACGCCACCGAATGGGTCGCGGGCCTTGGCCCCAAGCTCAAGGCCGTGGTGTTCGACGCCAGCGAGCTGGACGACATTGACCAGCTCAAGCAACTGCGCGAGTTCTTCCAGCCGCTGCTGCGCAGCCTGGCGCCCTGCGCCCATGTGGTGATCCTCGGGCGGGCGCCGGAACAGCTTGATGACCCGCTGGCGCAAGTCGCCCAACGCGCCCTGGAAGGCTTCAGTCGTTCACTGGCCAAGGAGCTGCGCGCCGGGGGCACCCTGCAGTTGCTGTACGTCAGTGACGATGCTGAAGACCAGCTCGAAGGCGCCTTGCGCTTTTTTCTCTCGCCCAAGAGCGCCTTCGTTTCCGGTCAGGTCCTGCGCCTGCAGTCCTGCGCCACGCAGGTGCAGGACTGGACCCGGCCGTTGGCCGGGCGCAAGGCGCTGGTCACCGGGGCGGCGCGCGGCATCGGCGCGGCCATTGCCGAAACCCTGGCCCGCGACGGCGCCGAAGTCGTGCTGCTTGATGTACCCCAGGCCAAAACTGACCTTGAGGCCCTCGCCGCACGCCTCGGCGGGCGCAGCCTGGCGCTGGACATCTGCGCCGCCGACGCCCCCGCGCAACTGCTCGAAGGGCTCCCGGGCGGCATCGACATCGTCGTGCACAACGCCGGCATCACCCGCGACAAAACCCTGGCCAATATGACCCCCGAATACTGGGACTCGGTGCTGGCGGTCAATCTCAAGGCGCCGCAGTTGCTGACCCAGGCGCTGTTCGACAGCGGCGCCCTGCATGACCACGCGCGCATCGTGCTGCTGGCCTCGATCAGCGGTATCGCCGGCAACCGCGGCCAATCCAACTACGCCGCCAGCAAGGCCGGGCTGATCGGCCTGGCCCAGGCCTGGGCGCCGAAACTGGCTGCGCGCGGTAGCAGTATCAACGCGGTGGCCCCCGGTTTTATCGAAACCCGCATGACCGCCGCCATTCCCTTCGCCCTGCGCGAAGCCGGACGGCGCATGAGTTCCCTGGGTCAGGGCGGCCTGCCCCAGGACGTCGCCGAAGCCATCGCCTGGCTGGTGCAACCTGGCTCCGGCGCGGTCAATGGCCAGGTGCTGCGCGTCTGCGGCCAGGCCGTGATGGGGGCCTGAACATGACTCGACACTGGCAGGACCTGAGCAGCACAGCGGCACTTTCCAGCCTTTACCTGCGCGCCGCGCGCAAGCGCAAGATCACTGGCGACACTTTGCCCGACAGCGGATTGCGCTGTTACCTGGAGGTTCGGCCGCAGCAGCTCGAGGCCTATCGCAAGCTCTGCCATTTCAGCGACGATGGACGCTTGCCGCCGACCTTCCCGCACGTAATGGCCTTCGCCTTGCAGTTGCAGGTGCTGACGGCCAAGGCGTTCCCCTTCCCCTTGCTGGGCATGGTCCATCTGCACAACAGCATCCGCGTGGTACGCCCACTGGGGGGTGTCAGCCGCCTGCGCTTCTCGGTGCATGTGGAGAACCTGCAGCCACACGAGAAGGGTGCCACCTGCGACATGATTACCGAAGCTGAGGATGGCTTGGGTCTGCTCTGGTCGGAAACCAGCCGTATGCTCTGCCGTGGCGTGAAGCTGAGCGGGGAGCCTGTGGCCACTGCAGAGCCGGTCAACGAGCCTCTGGATGAACTGACCCGCTGGTACGCCGACAGCGATATCGGTCGCCGTTACGCCAAGGTCTGCGGCGACTACAACCCGATCCACCTGAGCGCCACCAGCGCCAGACTGTTCGGCTTCCCCTGCGCCATTGCTCATGGCATGTGGAGCAAAGCCATGACCCTTGCCGCGTTACGCGGACACCTGCCGGTCAGTGGTTACGAGATTGCAGTGGACTTCCTCAAGCCGGTGCGCCTGCCCAGCGAAGTGATCCTCAACGCCAGCCCCACCGCCGCCCAGGGTCAGCTACGCCTGGATGGTCATGGCGAGCTGGTACATATGCACGGCAGCTGGCGGCCACTGGACTGATACGCCGCGCTTGCGTTGCACAGCGGCCCGCCTGAAGCTATGCAGCTTGAGGAGAGCCTTGATGAACCTGCACGAACTGACCCAACGCCTGCACCACATCCGTGACAACAACGACTGGCGTGGCTTTCACAGCCCGAAAAACCTGGCCATGGCCGCCAGTGTTGAAATGGCCGAATTGGTGGAGATCTTCCAGTGGCTGAACGAAGACCAGTCACGCCAGCTGACGCCTGAGCAACTGGAGCACGCCGGCCAGGAGGTCGGCGATGTGGTGCTGTACCTGTTGTTGCTGTGCAGCGAGCTGGGCCTGGACATGGAGCAGGTGGTGCGCGCCAAGCTGGCCGACAGCGAAAGGCGGTTCGCCCGATGAAAGACCGCCATTTCGATGCCCTGGCCACGCGCTTTGCCGAGAAAATCTACGGCGGTGCCAAAGGCGCGATCCGCCTTGCAGTGCTGCAGGCCGACCTCGCCGAGACCCTGCCCGAGCGCCCCTTGCGCGTCCTCGATATCGGTGCGGGCCTGGGGCACATGGCCTTGTGGCTGGCCGAGCGCGGCCATCAGGTCACCCTCGCCGAACCTGCCGCGCCCATGCTCGAAGGCGCCCGCGCGCGATTTGCCGAAGCCGGCCAGCAGGCGACGTTCATCCAGGCCCCCTGGCAAGACCTGCTCGGCCAGCTGACCGAACCCTATGACCTGGTGCTGTGCCATGCGGTGCTGGAGTGGCTGGCGGAACCGGAAACCATCCTGCCGGTGCTGCACCAACTGACCCGCAGCGATGGCTTGCTGTCACTGGCGTTCTACAACCGTGATGCGCTGGTCTATCGCAACCTGCTCAAGGGCCATTTCCGCAAACTGCGCCGCGACGACATGGCCGGTGAAAAGCAAAGCCTGACCCCGCAAAAACCGCTTGATCCACGCACGCTCAGGGTGCAACTTGAAGATCTGTGGCAAGTCGAAACAGAAAGCGGAGTACGGGTGTTTCACGATTACATGCCAAGCGAGTTCCAGGCCAGGGCCGAGTTGCCCGACCTGCTGGAAATGGAACTGGCGCATCGGCGCCATCCCGCCTTTGCCGGGTTGGGGCGTTACCTGCACTGGCTCTGTCGACCACGCTGAATCACGCCGGGAGGGTGACATGCCGTACCGTTTGACCCTGGGCCTGTTATGCCTGGCACTGACAGGCTGCCAGAGCAGCAACCCTTATGTCGCCAGCTCCCGCCCGCTGCCTGCGGCTCCGCCGCAAGCGGCCACTACCTTCGATGCCAGTGCTTATCCTGCACCGCCACGGGACTTTGGCCGCTACCGCAGTTGGGCCTGGCAGGACGGCCAGCTACCGGCTGGCGGCGCCCTGGCGGAACCTGCGCAACTGGCCGAAGCGGTCAGCAACGCCCTCGACCAGCGCGGCCTGCGCCCGGCACGCAATGGCCAGGCGGGCGATCTGCTGGTCAGCGCCAACGTGCAACTGGAGCGCCGCCTGCAGCAGGTGCGCGAAGATTATTACCCCTATGGAGATTATCCCTATGGCGGCTACGGCGCTTATGGCAGCGCCGGCCGTTACCACAATGGCTATGGGGTGTATGCCAGCGCTCCGCTGGTGCGCACTTACGAAGTCGAAGTGATGGTGGTCCGTGTCGACCTGTATGACGCCCGCGACGGTCAGGCCGTCTGGAGCGCCAGCGCCGAGACCGCCAGCCAGGGTTCCCAGGGCGAACGCGAAGAGGCCCTGCGCGAATCATTGAAAAAGGCCCTCAACGGCTATCCTCCCAGCTAAAGGCAATTGGAGATCCATCATGTTGTGCCGTCTCGCTTTACTTTCACTCGTGGTGTTGCTGGGTGCCTGCCAGAGCCACAACATCACTCAGGACTACGACGCCAGCCGTGACTTTACCGCCTACCGCAGCTGGGTCTGGCAGGAACCGGCACTGCAGTACCGCCCCGACGATCCGCGGATCAAGAGCGACCTGACCGAACAGCGCATCCGCCAGGCCGTTACCGGCCAGCTTGATCAGCGTGGTTTGCGCCCGGCCCAGGGCAGCAGCAAGGGCGATCTGAAAGTGCAGACCTACCTCATCGTCGAGCAGCGTCAGCAGCAGATCACCACCAACTATGGCGGCGCCTGGGGAGGCTACTGGGGTAACTACTGGGGCGGGCCGATGTACAACGAAACCCGCAGCGTTGACTACAAGGTGGCGACCATCCAGGTCGATATGTTCGACGCCAAGGATGGCAAGCTGGTGTGGCGTGGCAGTGCCGAGCAGATCATGAACAACTACCCGCCAAGCCCCGAAGAACGCAGCAACGCAATCCAGCAAACCGTGATGAACGCCTTGTCGAACTATCCGCCGCGCTAAAGGCGCTGACCTAGCGTTGCTGGCTCTTGATATCACTGATATCGAGCATGAAACCTTGCAGCCGGCGTTGCTGGCCACTGCCACGCACCTGCCCGCACAAGCGATACCAGCGGGCAGTGGCCGGCAGGTTGTTGTCGAGCAGACGCAGGCTCAAGTGCAAGGCACAACCGTCACGCTGCAGCTCAGCAAGGGCCAGTTGCACCGCATCGCGGTCGCTCGGGTGCACGCGGCTCAGCCACTGATTGATGGTCAACTGGCTCGGCATCCCCAGGCTGCTCGCCAGGCCGGGGTCCAACTGCAGTGTCGCTTCGTTCAAACGCCACTGCCACCAGCCGGCGCCGAGCTGCAGTTGCAGGCTGTCCAGGCGCTCACTGTGTTGTTGCAGATTGAATGCAGCCAAACGGCCAACCAGGGGTTCGGCATAGGCGGCACAGGCACTGAGCGCATCCGCCGCAACCAGTGCCTCAAGCGGGCCGACGCAGATCAGCCAGGCCTGGACAATGTGCCCCTGGGCATAGGGCAGCAGATAAGTATCGAACTGCGGCAGTAGGGCCTGCAGGTCTGCATGATCGGTACTTGAGACCATCTGCCCCGGGGCCAGTCGATCCAGCAGATGTCCGATCGCATCATCACTGGGCCAATGCAGTGGCGCGTTGCTGCTGGCATAAGTCTGCCAGCCCTGCTCCCCCGGCAGCAGGATCCGCCCACCGCTGGCCCGCCAATGACGGACCAGCCATTGCAATTGCTCCTGGGCCACCTGCCCAAGACGCTCGATGCTGCAATTGCGTAGTTCGCAGGCCAAATGGCTCATCAGGTGGCGCTGGCGCTCTGCGCCCAGCGACTGCTGACGGTGTTGCAACAGATCGCCGATGTCGAACAGCTGCAACAGCCAGTTGCCGGGCTGCCCCAGCAGCCAGCCTCGGGTATGCAGCGTACCGCCACCGACCGCCTTGAAATCCAGATCCAGCGGCTGCGCCTGCCAGTCCACGGGCTCTCCCTCAAGCACCACCAGACTGTAGGGCTGCACATAGTCCTGCAATCGCACCTCGCTGTGCGCCGGCAACGCCAGCGCCGCACGCAAGGGGCCGGCCAGGCGCTGTACCCTGGCACCGTCGTCGAGCCATATCTGCAACCCCACGGCGGGCATACTGGCCGGCGCCTGCGGCTCGGCAATGACCGGTGTGGAGCGCCCACGCAAACGCCCGAACAACCGTGCTACGCCACTCACCGTTGCCGGCTCGCCTGGAGCTTGTAGCTGACCGCACTATGGAACAGCGCTAAAAAGATCACGAATACCGCAACGAACTCCAGCGCCGCAGCGCCTTTTTGCCTTCCGACCAGGCTTGCTTTCATGATCGCGTCTACCCTGACAGTGACACCTGACTGACAGCATAGAATCATTCACCACAAAGGGATGCATTTCGCCAATGCAAAGCATTGTTCTTCTGCTGTGGCTTGCCTTGTGCGCTGAACAAGATATGCGTGAGCGCCAGATCGCCAACACCCTGACCCTCGGCGCGGCGGCCTGCGCCCTGGCCTATTTGTTCATGACCGGACACACCTGGATCGGCGCCGACGCCAGCGAAGGCGGCTGGGCGCTGGCAATCGTCATGCTCCTGACCCTGCCCGGCTACATGCTCGGCCGCTTTGGCGCCGGTGATGTGAAGTTACTCGCGGCCCTGGCACTGGCGACCGATCGCATGTACGTGCTGGGCACCTTCATCGGCGCCGGAATAGCCGTGCTGATCTGGCTCTCCAGCCGTCGCTGGCTGTGGTCTCTGTTGAGTCAAAAGGTCAAGAACCGCATCAAGCAATTAACTGACGAATCTGCAAACAAGCAACCCTTTGCCCCCTTCATACTGGCGGGTTTCGTGCTCGCCAGTGTATGGATCCATTAGTCGCCCAAGCCTGTCTCCAACCCGTGCCTGGCTTGTACATGGGCGCAAAGTACGACTACTTTCTAGTGAGTTGACCAGCGATTGCAAGACCCCAGGCTCCGGGCGAGAGGGGCTTCTCAGCAGGGAGTAGCGTGTGAACAGGATCCTCAGTGAAGTAAAGGTGCTGGTCGTCGATGGCCAGCCCTTAGTCGTCGAACAGCTGTGTGAGCTTCTCGAGCGCAACGGCTACCGTTGCCTGCCGTGCCTGTCCAGTAACCAGGCTATCGAAAACTTTGCCGCCGACCCGTCGATCGGCCTGGTGTTGTGCGATCTGCACATGCCGGAATGCGATGGCGTTGAGCTGTTCGGCGCCTTGAAGGTGATTGCCGGGCAACAACGGATTTTCGAGGCGATCATGCTCACCGACAGAGCCGACAAACAGGATGTAATCAGGGCCTTGCGCGCAGGCTATGCCGACTACTACCAGAAACCCCTGGACCTGAACGAACTGCTCGAAGGCGTGCAACGCCAAGAGGCCGCACTGCAGGAACAACAGCAATGCCAGCAGCGGCTGGGCAACCTGAACCAGAAACTGCAGTACCTGGCCGATTCGATCGACGACCTTTACCAGGACCTGGAAAAAGCCCGGGGGCTGGGTGCACAGCGTCGCGCCACAGACGTCGACAGCGAGCCGGTCGCCGAGAACCTTCCGGGCAACTTCGAACAACTGTCACCCCGGCAACTGGAAGTCGCACGCCTGGTCAGCCAGGGCAAGACCAACTATCAGATCGCCTGCGAACTGGGCATCACCGAAAACACCGTCAAGCTCTACGTGTCCCAGGTACTGCGCCTGACCCATATGCACAATCGCACGCAGCTGGCGCTGGCGCTGTCATCGAGCACTTCGCCACTGCACCTGCGGGTAACAGCGCACTAGGCCCGCCTCCTGGCTACGGGCTTCATGGACTGAACGGCCTGACCTTTGACCTGTTATGGAAACACACCATGCCAAGCTCCTCTCTGCGCGAACAGATTCTCCTGGTGGATGACGAAGAGGAGGCGTTGCTGGACCTTGCCGAACTGCTTGAGGCCGAGGGTTTCCGCTGCCACACCGCCAGCTCGGTAAAACTCGCCCTGCAGCAGCTCACCCGCCACCCGGACGTGGCTCTGGTGATCACCGACCTGCATATGCCGGAAGAGAGTGGCATTTCACTGATCAAGCGCTTGCGCGAGCACACTGCCCGCCAGCACTTGCCGGTGATCGCCACCTCCGCTCATGCCGACATGGACGACATCAGTGACCTGCTACGTCCGCAGGTGCTGGACCTGTTTCGCAAACCGATCTATCACATCCGCCTGCTGGAAACCCTGGATAACCTCTTTCCCAAGCCACGCTCGCCACGCGATTACAGTTGAAAACTGAAACTCAGGGTAAAGCGTGGCTGCCGGTCGAGGCTGTCGAGGGCGATGTCCGACATCGGTTTGGCCGCTTCCAGGGAAATGTTGTAGTGGCGTGCATCGCCAACGCGCACCCCCAGTGCTGTCGAAGACAAGCGTGAGTCGCGAATTTCAAGCTCGTTGAACCAGCTGCGTGCGGCATCCACTACCACATAGGGCTGCACCCGCTTGAACCAGTGGCCATCGCTGTTGAAACTGTAGTTCAGCTCATATGCCACACCCCAGCCCTTGTCACCCGAAGCCTGATCGGCGGGATAACCACGGGCGAAACTCTGGCCGCCAAATACTGCACGCTCACTGTCCGGCAAACTGTCGTTGCTCCAGTTCAGCGCCGCCGAAACCACACCCTGCCAATTGTCGAAATAGCGATCACTCTGCAACCCGGACACCCGCAGGCGCAGAAAGTCCAGGTCGACATCACTGTCGGTGTTTGCCCCCAGGTAATCCATGCCCTGATAGGCGCCGACACTGAGGATGCGCAATTGCCGGGGATCGGTCTGGCGCCAGTCGCCTTCGAAGGCCAGGGCGCGCAGGTCGGTACGGCTCCGACTCTTGAATGCAGTGTCGACAGCCTGATAATCGGTGTCGTCACTCACTGCATAAAGGCGCCCGGTAACGTTGAGCCACTCCTCGGGGGAAGCCGTTACGACCTGGCTCAGACCAATCGAATAGCGCTCATGCTCACGATGCTGCTTGAGGTCGGTGCCGTTGTTCAGGCGAACCAGGGCGCCTGGATCACTGCGGTAGCGCGTGGCCGACAGGTTCAGCCGACTGCCTTCGCTGTCCAGGTACTGGGCGTAGTCCAGGCGGTAGTAATGCTCATGCTCATCACCGGGAGGAAACAGTGCAGTGAAGCTCACTTGCTCGGCCAGCGCAGTCTGCGCATTGCTGCTGACAGCCAGCAGCGCCTGCGGGTCCTCGCGGTTGCCATCGCTGAGATCCAGCGTCGAGCTGAAGGGCTGGCGCGAAGCCTGAACAACCAGGGTGCTCGCACCATTGGCGTCGCCAGGCGGCACCTGGGCCTGCAATGTAACGCCAGGCACCCGGCTCATCAGGGCGGTATAGCGTTGCAAGGTCTTGCGTGTGAGCGGGCGCTCGGCCTTGAGTTTGCCCGCGAGCGTGTGCAGATAGGCGGACGCCGGTCCGATATCACCTTGCAGTTCATAGTCGCGAATGTAGCCCTCGACCAGCACCACCTGCACACGCCCATCGGTAAAGTCCTGTGGCGGCAGGTACGCGTAGGACAACAGGTAACCATCCTGCTGATAACGCCGGGTCAGGCGCTGGGTGGCTTCGACCAACTCACCCAGGGTGATCTCGCGATTGACCAGCTGTTGATAGTTGTCGCGCAGGTCGCTCAGCGGATAGAGGGTGCCACCGACAAAGCGCACCTTGTGCAACAGGATCCGCGTGTTTATCGGCAGTTGCAGCGGCGGTGCTGCGGGTGTGGCGACATGCAAGCCCGGCGTGCCGGGGCGATAGCTGTCGGCGGGCAGGTTTGGCGCGGGCAGGCTGCGTTCGACTTCATTGCTATCGAGAAACACTGGCAGCGATCCGGCGCTCAGCCCGCTTGCCCAAGAAAGACTGAGAACCGCGACGGCCAACGGACGCATTTGACGCTCCATGATCCCGGCAGATACAAGAGCACCAGGACGGCTCCCTCGTCTGGTTCAAGCGTAGGTGGTGTGCGCATCGTCGTCTAATCAGAATGGAGGGCTGCCATGCAGCCCGTTCATTCATTGATCTGAAACTCGACCCGCGCGGTCTGGCCGCTCTCGTCCAGCGCGCTCAATTCCACCCGCCCGCTCTGCTCGAAGCGAGCGCTCAAGTGCTCCTGGCCCTGCGACTCACCCAGCGGTGCGCCATTGAGGAACCACCAGCGCCGACCACTGCCGCCCAGCGCAGAAACCTCAAGACGCAACGGTTCGCTGCTGGTGGCCGGACGGCGCAGTTGATCGCCCTGGCGCACGCCGACGATGGACAGCGGCGGTGCGGTGGCCGGTACTTGCGGTGGGCAGTGCGGATCAACCGGCGGCAGCCGCGCTTCGCGACGTTCCACGCGGGGCAACCAGGGCTCCAGCGGTGCCGGCCACAAGGCAATTTCCCTGGCCTGGGCGCCCGGGCAACTGGCATCCACCCGCTGTCCTTGGGTGTTGACCCAGACTGTTTCGCGCAAACCGACGCTCAAGGGCTGGTCGGCCGCCTGCAAGGTTGGCGGCGTGGTGCCGTCCAGGGTCCAGGCAAAACGCTGACGCCGACAATTGCTGTCCTGACGGGCCAGCGGTTGGCCCAGCGGCCAGCAGATCGCAGCCACCCCGACATTCTCCGGCACTGCGGCCACCGGCACGGCAATGCCGCGCTGGCTGTCACGGTTGCTCAGCACATCATGGACCTGCAGCATCAACGGTGCCGCCGAAGCCAGGCCGAACTGTCCGGGCACCGGGGTGCCATCCGGACGACCGATCCAGATACCGATCAGATAGCGCGGCCCGACACCAATCGACCAGGCATCGCGAAAGCCATAGCTGGTGCCGGTCTTCCAGGCCAGCAGCGGACGCTGTACCAGCTCAGCATGCGGATCGCGGTCCGGGCGCGCCTGTCCACTGAGAATGCGCCGGATGATCCAGGCGCTGCCCGGCGACAGCAGCCGGTGTTCGAGCAGTGGTGCGTCCGGCTGCAAGCGCATGGGCGCACTCATTCCACCGCGTGACAGCGCGCCGTAACCGGCCACCAGGTCTTCCAGGCGACTGCCAGCGCCGCCCAGGATCAGCGACAGGTTCGGCTCGGCCAACGGTGGCAGGGTCAACGGCACACCGCCATTGCGCATTTGCGCGGCAAAGCGCTTGGGACCATAGGCTTCGAGCAACTGCACCGCAGGCAGATTGAGCGACAGCGCCAAGGCGGAACTGGCCGCCACCGGGCCGCTGAAGCCCATGGAGAAGTTCCCCGGGCGATAATCGCCGTAGCGTCTGGGCACATCCTGCAGCAAGGATTCGGAATGAATCAGGCCATCGTCCATGGCCATGCCATAGAGAAAAGGCTTGAGGGTCGAACCGGGGGAACGCAGCGCGGTGATCATGTCGACATGCCCGAAACGGCGTTCATCATTCAGATCGACCGAGCCAAGGTAAGCGCGTACCGCCATGGTCTGCGCCTCCACCACCAGGATCGCCGCCGAGGTGCGCTCGGGCAGGCGGGCGCGCCACCCAAGCAGCAAGTCTTCCAGGCGCCGTTGCAGCGCGGCATCGACAGTGGTGCGGATCAGCGGCGGACTGTGCGGCCGGTTCAGGCGTCGCGCCAGCAACGGTGCCAGCGCAGGCTCCTGACGCGGTGCCAGCAACAATGGCTCTTCCATCGCCTCAATGACGCGTTGCTGCGGCCATACCTGGTACTCGGCCAGGCGCTTGAGCACTTTGTCGCGGGCCACTTGCGCGCGTGCCGGGTGACGGTCCGGGCGCAAGCGGCTCGGCGCCTGGGGCAGTACCGCGAGCATGGCCGCTTCAGACGGGGTCAGGTATTGCGGCGACTTGCCCAGGTAGGCCCAACTGGCCGCTGCCACACCCTGCAAGGTACCGCCGAACGGCGCGCGATTGAGGTAGATTTCAAGAATCTGCGCCTTGCTCAGGTGCCACTCCAGCTGGGCGGTACGCCACAACTGACGCAGCTTGCCAGGCACCGTGCGCGAATGCGGATCGAGCAGACGCGCGACCTGCATCGACAGGGTACTGCCGCCCGACAGCACCCGCCCGCCACGCAGGTTTTGCCAGGCAGCACGGCCCAGGGCCAACGGATTGACCCCTGGATGCTGGTAGAACCAGCGATCCTCATAGGTCAGCAGCGCCTGCAGATAATAGGGCGACACCTGATCGGCACTGACCGGATACCGCCAGACCCCATCAGCATCGGCGAAACGCCACAACGGCGTGCCGTCCTCGGCCAGCACCACACGCGCCAGGTCATCGGCCGGCAGCGGCAAAGGCCACAGGCGGTCGGCAGCCCACAACAGCGCGCCGCACAACAGCACGACAGCCGATACGACGCTCAGGCGTTTAGCTAAGATGGGCATCAGGCCTCCGTGTCGCTGGCGATGGACAGGGAACCGAGCAGGCCAATACACAGCCAAAGGTTTGGCAACGGCCAACGAGCCGATACGATCATCAGGAAGCAACTATGCATGTAGAAGGTTTTTTCGAGTGGCTCGGCCAGGCGTTGGGAGCACTGATCCGCTTTGTCGTCGATGGCCTGAGCGGTTTGTTCAACCTACTGGCCAACGCCGGTGGCAACTTCATCGATGGCCTGGCGCGCACATTGGGCATGGACACCTCGCTGGTCAGCATCGTTGCCCTGATCATCGGCTTGATGCTGCTGTACTCGGCCATCCGTGCCTTCATGCGTGCCTCGATCATCCTCGGCATCATTTGGCTGGTGCTGGGGTTGTGGGTGCTGAGCTGGATCATTCACTAGCACAACGACCTTGTGGGAGCGGGCCTTGATCACCATCTCACCTGCCGACTCACCCACCGACTGCAGGTTCGGTCGATACATCGATTCCACCTGCGGCGGCGGCACCCGGTAAGTACCCGGGGTCACTGCACGCGCCAAATACAGCAGGTGCGTAGTGCCGTAGCTGTCCACAGGCAATGCCGCGACATAACGATCATCACGGAACTCCTGGTGCACGACGTTGGCGTTCTGCATCGAGTCGCGCCACTGTTTGACCGCACTGCTGGCGTTGTCCAGGCTCGCCGCGCTCTGCGCCAGGTTCTGGTTTTCCAGCTCGAGGCCGGCAGGCAGCAGGTCGACCACCAGCGCATCCGGTACCCGGGACGTAGCAGTCACGGCCAGGTGCACCAGCACCAGGTCACCACTTTTGAGCGCACGGATATCCAGAGTCCGACCGTTCAAACCCAGGTACTCACGACGAATGTTCATGCCGGAGCTGCTTGGCGCCGGGGCGTAGCGTGGGTAACCGGACAGGGTCAGTTGCTGATACAAGGTGTCGCTGCCCTGATTCTGCACCGTCAGCGGCGAAGCCAGCAGTGGCCCTTCCAGTTTCAGACCCGATTGCGCGCTGTCCAGGTCGCGCAGTTCGCCCGCACTGTCCAGACGCGCCGACCACTTGCCCTCTGGCTTGTTCAGCAAGCCGCGGCCGGCGAGGAACAAGGCGTTGCGTTCCTGGGTCGACAACCACTGGCTGGCCGCAACCTGGTCGGACAACTGGAACAGCCGTTGATCCAGCTGGGTGCTGGCCAGGTTGTTCTCTTCGAGCAAGGCCAGAATCAAGGCCTGGTCGCGCACCGGGCTGCCGTAGTCGCCTAGCCAGTCCCTGTCGTTGCGACTGACCGCCAGCCCCGCTTGCAAGGCTTGCTGGGCGCGGGGCTTGTCACCCATTTTTTCCAGGGCAATGGCCAGCTGCACCAAAGGCAAGCCGGAGCGGGCATCGCTACGCCGCTCGAACAGGCTGCGCAGCGCACCCAGCGGCGCCTGCTGCGTACGGGCCAGCACCAGAGCGGCATAGGCCTGCACGGCAAAACGGCTGTGCTCGGCGTTATTGCTGTAGTTCACCTCGATCAGGTTGCGCTCCTGCAGATAGCGCAGCAGGCGTTCGCTGGCCTTCTTCAGGGCATCGGCAGGCACCGCGTAGCCCTGCTCGCGAGCCCGCAGCAGGAAATCGGTGACATAGGCCGTCAGCCAGTACTCCTCCTCGGAATCCGAACTCCACAGGCCGAAGCTGCCGTTGTAGCGCTGCATACCCAGCAAGTGCTCGATGCCCATCTCGATCTTGCGCTTGCGCACCTCGGCGGGCTCGCCAGTGATGCCCAGACGCTTGAGGGTCGCGGCATCGGCATACAACGAGGGATACAGACCACTGGTGGTCTGTTCCAGGCAGCCATAAGGGTAGGCTTCCAGGGCGCGGATCTGTTCGGCCAGGTTCAACGGCGGACGGCTGGACAAGGCCAGCATCGCCTCCAGACCGGCCGGCTCGAATGCGGCCAGATCAGCCTCCGGCAGGCTCCACGGCTGATCGTTAAGCGCCACCCGGTAGTGCTTGAGCATGGCCGGGTAAGCCGGACGCACGCCCAGAGTCCATTCGCGGCTGAAGGCTGTGGCCGTTTCACCCGGCAGTTGCAGCCCCAGCACCTCGACCTTGACCTTGCCCTGGCCCAGACCACCGTTGGCCTGCACCGGTACCAGCAGGGTGACACGCTTGCCCTGGGTCAGTTCGAGGGTTTGTTCGGCTGCGCGCATAAGGCTCAACTGGCCTTCGGTGCTCAGGCGCACGTTGAGCTTTTGCGCCTGCCCGGACAGGTTCGAGACATCCAGCGCCAGGGTGGTGCTGTCACCACCGGCGAGGAAGCGCGGTGCCGACAGCTCGGCGATCAAGGGCGCGGCGACCACCGTCTTGCCTTCAGCCACGCCGTAGCGCTCATCAGTCCAGGCCTGGGCCATCAGGCGCAGTTCACCGTTGAAGTCGGGGATATCGACGTTGGCCTCGCCTTCGCCGTTTTCGTTGAGGGTCACCGGCGCGCTTTGCTGGGCGACGATGGTGACGCTGGTGTTCGGTCGCTTGCCGCCCTTGGCCATCGCCGCATCACCACCGAAGGCCAGGCTGGCCAGACGGCCCTGACCGGCTTCGATCAACTGGCCATAGATGTCCAGCTGGTCGGCGCCGTAAGCCTTGCGGCCGAACATGCCGGTGAACGGATCCGGCGTCGTGTAATCGGTGATATTGAGAATGCCCACGTCCACCGCCGCCAGCAGCACATGCACCTGCTTAGGCACGCTGCCGTCGGCATTGCGGGCCTGGACCTTGACCGTCAACGGCTGCTTGGGACGCATCTTTTCCGGCGCGCTGAGGGTCACCGCCAGCTTGCGTTCGCCACGGTCCAGCGGCAGGTGCAGCACCCCGACCGCACGCTTGGGCGTGGCATTGACCTTGCGCTCGCCCGGACGAATCACCAGGGCGCTGACATACAGGTCATGGCGCGCCCATTTACGGTCGAGGTTGATGGCGAAAGTCTTGCCTTCGGCCGGCACGTCGATCTCCTGCCACCACAGCGGTCCTTCACTGGATTCGACCATCAGGTAACCGGTACCGGCCGCAGGTGGCGTGACCGTAACGTTGGCGGTAGCGCCATCGGCGTAGGACGGTTTGTCCAGGGCCAGCTTGACCTGATCCGGACGCACGGCACCGCCGTCGGCGTTGTCCTGGGCACGGTAGCCGGCCCAGAAGCGCGCGCTGGAGACCAGGCCGGTCTGCGGGTCTTCGACCTCGACGCGGTACGGGCCCCATTCAACCTGGAAGGTCAGCTTGGCGGTCGAACCCGCCTTGATGTTGACCGTCTCTTCACTCTGGGTCAGGAACTTCTCGTTGAAGTTGTAGCTCCAGCCGTCACTTTGCGAGTAGTTCCAGTAGTAGTCACGGCGCTCGCGAATCAAACGCACCTTGAGGCCGTTGGCCGCCAGCTTGTTGCCGTCACGATCGGCAACCAGCATTTCGAATTCCACCGGAGCATCGCTGTCGGTTTCTTCACCGTCGAACAAGCCGCGCAACCCCGGCAGGCGTTCGGCCGGCCAGATCGGCTGCTCCAGGCGCCGGGTGATCGGTCGGCCACCGGACTCCTGCAAGCTGGCCTGCACCGTCAGTTGCAGCGGCGAACGGGCTTCGGACCATTTGCTTTCGATGCTGATGGTGGTCTTGCCGTTGGCGTCCAGGGTGACTTCATCCAGCTCCAGGTCCTGGCTCAGCTCCTGCTCGGTGATCGAACCGAACTGATAGCCCGGCAACGCCGCTACCGCTTCGCGCAGCGGGCGGACATACGCCTGGCCGCTCAAGCGGTTGCCCGAGGCCGGGGCGCCGTAGAGGTAGCGGCCATTGACGTCGATCTCGGCGCTCTGTTCAGGACTCAGCGGCTCATCGCTGCCTTTGAGCTCCAGGGCCAGGCGCTCGGGCAGGAAGTCTTCAACAAGAAACTCGTAGATCTGCTTCTTGCCACCGCCGAGGTCAAACAGCAACTGCCAGCGCCCGGTCGGGGCTTCCGTGGCCAGTTGCAGCTGGTACTGGTAGAGGCCGTTACTACCCGGTTCCCAAACGAACTTGCGGCTGATCTGCTCATCGGGCCGGCGCACTTCCACGGTTACCGGCTGCGGCTTCAGCGGACGACCGTCCTGATCGCGCAACAGGCCATTGAGCAGCACAGTCTCGCCTGGGCGATACAGGTCGCGTGGACCGAAGACGAAGAACTGCAGGGGATTGGCCTGGGGACCTGTGATGTCGAATTCCGCCAGGTCCAACGCCGCACTGTTCAGGCGCAGCATGGTGGTGTGCACGCCCTGATGGGCCAGCAGGGTTTCCGCCTTTGGCGGCATCGGCAGCTGGGCATGGCCGTCGCTGTCGGTCTTGCCTTGGCCAAGCACCCGGCCTTCGGCGTCGAGCAGCTCAAGGTTGACGCCACCCAGCGCCTTGCCACCTTCCAGCCCCTGGGTGAACACGTCCATACGGTTCTGGTAGCGGTGCGCGGACACACCGATGTCGCTGAGGGTGAACAGGGTGGCTGGCTGCGAGTAGTCGTAAGTGCCCGAAGCACGCATCACCGCCAGGTACACGCCCGGCTCCTGCAGCGGCTTGATCCCGGCGATCGGCAGCAACACGGTTTCGCGGGTGTTGCGCGCCGGGTTGAGGTCGAAACGGCCGCTGTAGACCAGCTCGGCCATGTCCAGGGTTTCTTTCGACTGGTAGTAGTACAGGCTGCTGTTGCGGCCCCAGGCGCTGAGGAACGATGACAGCGACTCAGGCTTGATGCGGAAGAACTCGACATCGACCTTGTTGACGTTCAGGGCGATCACCGGCAGCCCTTCGGCCAGGCGCGTCGGCAACAGCGAACCGCGGCTGGCGAAGCCGATGGTGGCCTGCATGTCGCGGGTTTCCAGGCGGCTTACCGACTCGGCGGCCAGGCGTTCACCGTTAACGGCCTGCAGGCCGGCATCGATGGTCAGCACCAATTTGCGTTGCGGCTCGAGGTGGCGCAGGCGCAGCTCCATACCGTTGTCGGAGAGCTCCCAGGCGCCATCGACTTTGCCTTTGACGGTGTCGACCAGGTGCACCCGGTCGGCAAAATTCTGCTGCGCATCCAGTGGCACCGAGAAGCTCAAGGACAGTGCGCTGGCACCATCGACCTGAACTTCCGAGACATCCACCACGCTCAGTTCGCGACCGGCATAACGCTTGGCCAGGGTCGCGGCGTCTTCACGGGCCGGCTTGGCGGCTTCCTGAGTCTGCGCAGGCGTAGAGGCCGGAGCCGGGGCTGGCTTGTCTGGGGCAGACGAGTCGCAGGCGCTGAGCAAGGCCAGCACGCAGGCCAGCAACAATCCTTTGTTGAGCATGGAAAAAACTCTTTGGCAGCAGGTTCTGAGGGAAGAACTATATATCAACCAGGCCGTCTCCGTGCGCTGCGGCTACAATGTCCGGCTTGCCTGGAGCCGACATGTCCCGATTGTTGACCGACTGGCGCGACCGCCCGACCCACCGCAAGGTCTGGGCCCTGGCCGCGCCGATGATTCTCTCGAATATTTCCGTCCCCCTGGTGGCGCTGGTCGATAGCGCGGTGATCGGTCACCTACCGCATGCCCACCAGCTGGGTGCAGTCGCCGTGGGTGCCAGCCTGTACACCTTCCTGGCCTGGGTCATGGGTTTTCTGCGCATGGGCTCCACCGGCTTTGCCGCCCAGGCGGCCGGGCGGGCCGACGGCGCAGCCTTGCGCCAGGTGCTGGTGCAGGGTTTGTTGCTGGCGCTGCTGTTCGCGTTGCTGCTGGGCCTGCTCGCCCTGCCCTTCAGTCACCTGGCCCTGCAATTGATGCAGCCCTCGGCGGCGCTGGAGCAATCGACCCAGGACTTTTTCCAGACCCGTCTGTTAGGCCTGCCGGCAGCGCTCGCCAGTTTTGCCCTGGTCGGCTGGTTCCTCGGCACCCAGAACGCCCGGGCGCCGCTGGCGATTCTCTTGACCACCAACCTGCTCAATATCGCTCTCAACCTGTGGTTCGTGCTGGGCCTGGACTGGGGCGTGATCGGTTCTGCAAGGGCCTCGGTGATTGCCGAATGGAGTGCTGCCCTGCTCGGCCTGGCCCTGACCCGCCCGGCCTTGCGCGCTTATCCGGGGCAGGTTGCCTGGGCCCTGCTGGCGCGCTGGCAAAGCTGGCGACCGCTACTGGCCGTCAACCGCGACATCTTCATCCGCAGCCTGGCCTTGCAGGCGGTGTTCTTCCTGATCACCGTGCAGGGCGCACGCCTGGGCGAGGCTACCGTGGCTGCCAATGCCCTGCTGCTCAATGGTCTGCTGCTTACCGCCTATGCCCTCGATGGCCTGGCCCATGCGGTCGAGGCTTTGTGTGGCCATGCCATCGGTGCCGGAGATCGCCAGGCCTTGCGTCGTTCGCTGACCGTGGCTTGCGGCTGGTCGCTGCTGGCCAGCAGTGGCTTTGCCGTGTTGTTTCTGTTTGGCGGGCACCTGTTTATCAACATGCAGACCGATATCGAAAGCGTGCGCGCAACGGCCTATCAGTACCTGCCTTATCTGGCGCTGTTGCCGCTGGTGGCGGTGTGGAGTTACTTGCTCGATGGTCTGTTCATCGGGGCGACGCGGGCGCGGGAGATGCGCAACGGCATGTTGCTCAGCGTAGCGATTGCCTTGCCTGTGGCCTATGCCGCCAGGGACCTGGGCAACCATGGCTTGTGGCTGGGCTTTCTGCTGTTCATGGCCTTGCGCGGGGTGACGCTGGGGGTGATGGGCTGGCGGTTGCAGCGGCGGGATGGGTGGTTTACCCGCTAAAGCCATCGCTGGCAAGGCCAGCTCCCACAGGGTTCTAGTGGATCTGATAAGAAACTTGTGGGAGCCGGCCTTGCCGGCGATGCGGTCAACGCGCAGTCAGTGACTGCGCGCGACCCGCATCAGTGATCAGCTCGACAGGTACGAAGAGCGGGTCAGCCCCAGACGCAAGGCATCAAGGAACTGGGTCTTCTCACGCGCGGTGATTTTGGCGCTGGCGCACTTGTCGCGGTAATGAGTCATCAACTCCTCCGGCGACAGGTGCACGTAGCGCAGCATGTCCTCGATGGTGTCGTGGGTCTCGATACCGGCGTGGTACACGCTGCCGTTGGGGTTCTGGTAGATGTTCACCGAGTCGGTGTCACCGAACAGGTTGTGCATGTCACCGAGAATCTCCTGGTAGGCACCGACCAGGAAAATCCCCAGCAGGTAGTCCTCACCCTCGTTGATGCCGTGCACCGGCAGGCTGGTCTCGATGCTCTGCTCGTCGACGTACTGGTTGATCTTGCCATCGGAGTCGCAGGTCAGGTCCTGCAGCACCGCGCGGCGCATCGGCTCTTCGTCGAGGCGATGCAGCGGCAGGATCGGCAGGACCTGGCCGATGGCCCAGGTGTCCGGCAGGCTCTGGAACACCGAGAAGTTGCAGATGTACTTGTCGGCGAGCTTGTCGTTGAGCTCGTCCAGCACCTGGCGGTGCGAACGCTGACGGGCCTTGAGCGAGTTGTGCAGGCGACGGCACACGGCGAAGTAGCACTGCTCGGCCAGGGCTTTCTCGGCCAGGGTGATCTTGCCGTCGGCGTACTGCGCGGCCACGTCGCTCATGTAGTGCGTGGCACGCCAGTAAGTCTCGGTGACCATCTCGATATCGGTCGGGCCGAGCAGATCGGCCAGCCACTGTACGGTCTCGGGCAGGCTTTCCTTGTTGTCGATCACCGGCACTTCGTCGTTGTGTTTCTCGACGTCGGTGACCTGTACCACCAGCATGGCGTGGTGGGCCGTCAGCGAGCGGCCGCTCTCGGAGAAGATGTGCGGATGCGGCAGGCCCTGGGCATCGCAGAATTCTTTGAGCATACCGACCACGACACCGGCGTAATCGTCCATGTCGTAGTTGATCGAGCTGGCATTGCGCGAGTGGGTACCGTCGTAGTCGACACCCAGGCCACCGCCGACGTCGATGTGATCGACCGGCAGGTTCAGGGCGCGCAGCTCGCCGTAGTAACGGATCGCTTCCTTGAAACCATGCTGGTAGTCGGCCAGGTTGGCGATCTGCGAACCCATGTGGAAGTGCAGCAGACGAATGCCCTGATCCAGGCCGGCGTCACGGAAGCGCTGGACCACCGAGATCAACTGCGCGGCCGACAGGCCGAACTTGGATTTCTCGCCACCGGTATCGGCCCACTTGCTCGACGCCAGCGACGACAGGCGCACGCGCAGACCGACCTGCGGCTTGACCTTGAGCTCGGCCGCTTCTTCGATCACCAGCGCCACTTCCGACTCTTTCTCGATGACGATGAACACGTTGTGGCCCAGCTTCTGGCCCATCAGCGCCAGACGAATGAACTCACGGTCCTTGTAACCGTTGCAGACAATGGTCCCGCCTTTTGGCGCCAGCGCCAGTACCGCCAGCAGCTCAGGCTTGGAACCGGCCTCAAGGCCGATGGACACGTTCTGGGTGGCGATGATGTTTTCCACCACCGCTTCCTGCTGGTTGACCTTGATCGGGTACAGCGCGGTGTACTGGCTCTGGTACTCCAGGCGCGCGATGTTGGCGTCAAACGCACCGGTCAGCTGGCGCACGCGGTCTTGCAGGATGTCTGGGAAACGCACCAGCAGCGGCAGCGACAGGCCGCTCTTGCGCAGCTCGTCGACTTGCTCGTACAGATCGATCGGTGCGCTGCCAGGCCCGTTGGGGCGGACTTCGACGCGGCCGGCCTCGTTGATTGCGAAGTAACCGGCCCCCCAATGGCGAATCCCGTAAACACTGCGGCTGTCCGCAACTGTCCATTGGCTGCCATCATCTTTGCGTGTGCGTCGTACGGACATTGAAGTCCCCTATATAAAAAGTCGAATAACACCGGCCCACGGACGGCGGGCGCAGTGTAAAACCTGGAAATGACGATTTTCCGTGTTCAGGGATAGACCCTTCCTACGGGAACGAGTTTAGAAAGCGAATTGCAAAAAATCGCGATGCAGTCTTCAGCCGCCGGACTTTTTCGCTTTGAAGCCTTGTTTGATCAGCTCTGCCAACAACAGCTCGACGTGATCGCCCTGGATTTCGATGACCCCGTCTTTCAACGCGCCGCCGGTTCCGCAGCGACGCTTGAGCGTGCTGGCCAGATCCTTGAGCTGTTCCAGGGGCAGCGGTACACCGCTGATGGTCGTCACCGTCTTGCCGCCACGGCCTTTGCTTTCGCGGCGCACGCGAGCAATGCCATCGCCTTCGGGGATGAGCGTCTGTTTGCAGATGCAGGCATCTATGGGTTTGCTGCAGTCCGGACAATGCCGACCTGCATCAGTGGAGAACACCAGGCCACCGAGGGCGGCGAATGATGCGGCTTTTTTGGCCACTTTTGATCCTCGTACGGTGAGGACAAAAACTGGTCGGCGCCCCGGGCAGGGTACCGACCGCGAAGCCCCACTCTGGCAGGGGCAGCGCAACTGCCGCACCCAGGGTACGGCAGCCTTAAAAGGCCGCGCAGTGTAACGATAATTTGTGCAGATGCTAAGTACAAAACTGCGCCAATTTGCACAGGATTCGCGACTTCAGGCCCGACGGTCGATGTAGCGCTGCAACGCCGCCAGGGAATCGGGGCAATACGGCTGTTGCCGGCTGTCGGCCAAGGCCTGTTCGAGCGGCAGAAAGCGCGCTTCGCTGACCTCCTCGGGCTGCAGGCGCAAAGGCCCGTCCCAGACCGCCGAAAACACCGCGCACCAGAGGCGGTTGCCGGGTTGGTCGAAGAAAAAACGCTCGTGGGCGGTCAACTCGACTCCGGCCACCCCCAGCTCTTCTTCCAGTTCACGGGCAGCCGACTCGGCAAAGCTCTCGTCGGCCTGGACCATGCCACCGGCGGCCACATCCCAGTAACCCGGGTAAATGGCCTTGCTCTCGGTACGCCGGTGTACGCACAACTCACCGGCCGAGTTGAACAACAGAATGTAGGTACCGCGTCCGATCAGGCCCTTTTCACGCAACTCGGCGCGCGGCAATGCACCCAGCAGCTGATCGTGCTCGTCGACCCAGGCGATCAGTTCGGCATCCGAGGCAGCGCGGTGCGCCGCCTCTTGCTCGGAAATGCTCACCGATCAGCCTTGCGACAGCAGTTGGCGCAGGTCGATCACCGCCGCGTTGGCGCGGGAGATGTAGTTGGCCATGACCAGCGAGTGGTTGGCCCACATGCCGAAGCCGCTGCCATTGAGCACCATCGGGCTCCACAGCGGCTCCTGGGAGGCCTCCAGCTCGCGAATGATCTGGCGCACGCTGACCGTGGCGTTCTTCTTCGCCAGTACATCGGCAAAGTCCACTTCGATGGCGCGCAGCAGGTGCGACAACGCCCAGGCCTGACCACGGGCTTCATAGAAGACGTTGTCGATCTGCAGCCACGGGGTCTCGACCACTTCTTCATCCAGCTGCGGCGCCTGGCCGGCAACCACCGACTCGGTCTTCAGGGTGCTGTTGAGCTTGACCCGGCCAACGCTGGCCGACAGGCGCTGCGACAACGAGCCCAGACGGGTGGCGACGTCACCCAGCCAGTTGTTGAGGTTGTCGGCACGGGTGTAGAACAGCGCGCCTTGTTGATCCGGCGAGGCCAGACGCTTCTGATAGCGGGTCAGGGAGTTGATGCCTTCCTGGAACTCCGACTCGCTCGACGGCAGGATCCAGCTCTTGTTGTCGAAGTTGAAACGCGGTTCGGCCTTGGCCAGGTCGGCGTCTTCAGCGGACTGCGACTGCGAGCGGGCGAAGTCCTTGCGCAGGGCCCTGCTCAAGTCGCGGACCTGGACCAGCACGCCGTATTCCCAACTGGGCATGTTGTCCATCCACAAGCCAGGCGGAAAGCGGTCGTTGGAAATGTAGCCGCCCGGCTTGTGCAGCAAGGTACCGGCAACGGTCTTGAGGGTTTCTACGGTGGTGTAGCCTACGACCATCTGCTGGCCGGTCATCTCGGCGGCAGCCTGGGCATTCTGCTGGACCGGGAACAGGTCCGGCTCGGCACTCCAGTACCAACCCAGGCCAATGCACACCAGCAGGTACAGGCCAATCAGCGTGCCCAGGGCACGGCTGAAGAACAATCCGCCGAAATAGCTGCGGGTGGCGGCACTGCGGGGCTCGACCCGCTCGCGCGCTTCGGCTTTGCCTGTACGGTTTTTCCAGTCCAGCATGGCGTTGTCCTTTCTGTCACGTCGGTTCAAGGGGTTCGACCGCAACCCCCGGGCTTCGTGCCAGCGCTGTGTGGTAATTCCACGGCGCGCCGCCTGCCGGGGTCGGCAAGTATCGTTGCACTATAAATCAAGCGGGTCGGTTCGCATAAGCGACTATCGAGTCAGCAAATGAATAACAAACCTGTACAGATAATTGATACAAGGCACTCGATTGTCCAGAAAGTGGTGCTAGCATAGAGCCATCACTCGAACTGCCTCACCCCTTACAAGTAGTCAGGACATGACCGAGCCAGAAGACCCCAATCGTGAACGCCTCAAGCAACATTTTGCCCAGCGGGTGATTCACCAGGCTCGGCAGATACTCGAGATCTGGCAGCGCCTGCAGCGCAGCGAGTGGTCGACTGGCGATCTGGGCGAACTGTGCGAGGCCAACCTGCGTCTACAGCGCTACGCCGCACGTTTCGAACAACCTGAGCACAGCGAGCTGGCCGAGGCCATCGGCCATACTCTGGAGGCCGTCGAGGCCAACAGCGCGCGCTTGAGCAGCCACCTGATCAGCGAACTCAACCGGCTGATGCAGCGTCTGTCACGCACCGGCCTGCGCCAGGGCGACCTGCTCGAACAGGTGCCTTTGCCGCCGTTGCGCAAGCCGGTCTACATCATGCTCCAGGACCACGACCGCGCCGAGCGCCTGGCCCAGCAACTGGAGTTCTTCGGCCTCGGTGTACAAGCCTTGTACAGCGCCGAGGCGTTTCGTGCCTCGATGAGCGAGCGCTTGCCAGCGGCGATCGTCATGGATGTCGACTTCACCGGCAGCGGTGTCGGCCTGCAACTGGCCGCCCAGGCCCAGCAAGGTCTGGAGCAGCGGGTGCCGTTGCTGTTTTTCAGCCTGGATGAAACCGACACGCCCACACGTCTGGCCGCGGTGCGCGCTGGCGGCCAGGAGTTCCTGACCGGCACCCTGGAAGCCTCCAGCCTGCTGGAAAAGGTCGAACTGCTGACCAGCGTCACTCAGTACGAACCCTTCAAGGTGCTGATCATCGACGACTCCCGGGCCCAGGCCATGCACACCGAGCGCCTGCTCAACAGTGCCGGTATCGTCACCCGGACCCTGACCGAGCCGATCCGCACCATGGCCGAGCTGGCCGACTTCCAGCCCGACCTGATCATCCTCGACATGTACATGCCCGACTGCACCGGTACCGAGCTGGCCAAGGTGATTCGCCACAATGACCGCTACGTCAGCGTGCCGATCATCTACCTGTCCGCCGAGGACGATCTGGACAAGCAGCTCGACGCCATGAGCGAAGGCGGCGATGACTTCCTGACCAAGCCGATCCGCTCGCGCCACCTGATCACCACCGTGCGCAACCGCGCCGCGCGTGCGCGCAATCTCAAGGCGCGGATGGTTCGCGACAGCCTGACCGGCCTGTACAACCACACCCATATCCTGCAACTGCTCGAAGACTGCAGCTTCCGCGCCCGCCGCGAAGCACAACCACTGAGTTTCGCCATGCTCGACATCGACCACTTCAAGAAGGTCAATGACAGCCATGGCCACCCCATGGGCGACCGGGTGATCAAGAGCCTGGCGCTGTTTCTCAAGCAGCGCCTGCGCAAGACCGACTTCATCGGCCGCTACGGCGGTGAAGAGTTCGCCATCGTCATGCCCAACACCGACCTGACGGCAGCGCACAAAGTGCTGGATGAAATCCGCCGCCGCTTTGCCGAGATCCACTACCCGGCGCAACCGCGGGATCTGTCCTGCACATTCAGCGCTGGCGTGGTGCAATTGAGCGATGAGCTCGACGCCCTGAGCATGGCCACCGCCGCCGACGAAGCCCTGTACCGCGCCAAAGGGGCCGGTCGCAACCGGGTGCAACGCGTCGACTGATCAAGGCAAAGTGCCACTTTATTTGCCCGGACACCTGACTTCGTCATAACCCGGTCACAAAAACGCAATAACTTCAGGGGCTTACCATTCGGCCGTTGGTAGACCCCGGACATGCGCCTGAAGCTGCTCACCAATTTCAACACCCTGTTGCTGGTTACCGTCTGTATCGCCTTGGGCGCCACCCTGTGGTGGTCGCAGCGCGCCCTGGAACGCCCCTACCAGATCATGGAGCGTTACCTGTCGCTGTCGCAGCAGTTCCAGAACCAGGCGGCCCGCAACATCCTCGACTACCTCAACAGCGGCGACGCCTTGCGCCACGCCACTGCGGTTCAGGCCACCGGCGCCCTGCAGGAGGAACTCAAGCAACTGCCTGCGGCCCTGTCCGCCTCCTTACGCCCGAGCCTGGACAGCCTGCAAGGGTTTGCCGGCAACGAGTTGCTGGCGGCCGGCAAACTGGCCGGCGACCCGCAGGCCTTGTTACTCCAGGCTGAACGCGAGCTCGGCGCAAGTCTCGATCAACTGGCCAGCTACGCCCAAAGCAGCACCAGCGGCGATGCCGGACGCTATGGCGCGCCGCTATTGCGCGCCGCACTGCACCTCTCGCGGCTGTCGCTGGCCCGCGACAAGCTGGTCAGCAGTGGCCGCAGCGAACTGGCGGACGAAGTCGAGCGTGAGCTGCAGCAGATGGTCGCCCAGGCCCAGGCGCTCGATGAACTGCCGCTGCTTGGCGTCACCGCCGCCCGTGAATCGAATGCCGATGACTTTGCCGCCCTGATGGGCCTGGAGACGCAAAGCGACAGCGCGGCCGAAGACACCGGCGTCGCCCTCAAACGGGAACTGAACAGCCTGCTCAAACGCTACCCTGGCGAACTGCAACGCACCCGCGAACAGATCCAGCGTCGCAGCGAACTGGCCGACCGCACTCATCAGCAGATAGACGCCGTGCAGCAAGCGATTGCCGCCCTTGAGCCGCTGGTGCGCAGCCAGCACGCCACGATCCAGGGAGAAGTGCGGCTGATCCAGGGCTTGATGATTGGCCTGATCCTGTTGATCGCCCTGCTCATCGACACTTTGCAACGGCGCCTGGCACGGGTGCTGACCAACCTGGCGCCAGCGCTTTCACGCTGGACCGAAGGTGACTTCGGCCAGGCCATTGCCTTGGGCAAAAGCAACCGTGAAATGCATGACATCCAGGATTCACTCAACCGCCTGCGCCTGTACCTGGTGGAGTTGGTCGGAACCATCCGCAGCAACGCGGAACAGGTCGCAGGCAGCAGCCATGCCCTGGCCGGCATGAGCAGCGCGCTGCATGCAGGCGCCGAGCGTCAGGCCGGGGACACCGCGCAAATCCGCGATGCCCTGGGCGAGCTGGAAGCAACCATCCTGCAGGTCGCCGGCGATGCCAGCCAGGCCGCCGATGCCAGCCGCGATGCCGGACGCGCGGTGGAGCAAGGCCAGGCGGTGATCGGCCAGAGCCTGACCGGCTTGCGTGCGCTGGTCGATGAAGTGCAAGGCAATGCCCAGATGATCGAACAACTGGCCGAGGAGTCGGCCACCATCGGCGGTGTGCTCACGGTCATTCGCTCGATTGCCGAACAAACCAACCTGCTGGCCCTGAACGCTGCGATTGAGGCAGCACGTGCCGGGGAAATGGGCCGCGGCTTTGCCGTGGTGGCCGAAGAAGTACGCTCGCTGGCTCAGCGCACCACGGGTGCCACTGGCGAGATCCAGACCTTGATCGGCCGCCTGCAGCAAGCTGCACGAGAATCGGTAGAGGGCATGCGTGCGCAACTTGAGCATGCCGAGGCAACCGCCGACAAGGCTCAAGCCGCCGACGGCGCGCTGGATGAGATCGTCGCGGCAATCCAGACCATCTCCGCCACGGCGGTACGGATTGCCGACGTCACCGCCCAGCAAAGCGGTGCGGTGAGCGAGATTCGTGACCACAGCGAGCGGATTCATGATTTGGGAGAGGACAACCTGCAGCGTATTGGTGAAGGGCGTGAACAAGGTGAACAGCTGCTCCGGCTGGGCGGCGAGTTGAACACGGCGGTGCGGGCGTTTCGGGTCTGATCCAGAATCGTGTCGACTCCATCGCCGGCAAGGCCGGCTCCCACAAATGCCGTACCGATAACCTGTAGGAGCCGGCTGTGCCGGCGATGAAGGCACCGCGTATCGCCTGACTGCACGCATCGGCTCAGTCCGTTATCATGCAGGCACTTCTGTACAGCGAGACCGCCATGCGCCGCCTGCTTTGCCTGATTTTCCTGCTTCTGGCCCTGCCCGCCGTCGGCGCCGGCCTGCTCGACAACCGCCCCAGCGCCACCCTGGGCGCCCCGTCGCTGAACAACAGTGCCGACTTTCTGCCGGTGCACGAAGCCTTCAAGCTCAGCGTGGTTCAGAGCGATGCGCAAACCATCAAGCTGCGCTTCGTCGCCGCTGATGGCTATTACCTGTATCGCCATCGCTTCCATTTTCGTAGCGAACCTGCCGACATCGCCCTCGGTACTGCACAGATCCCGCCCGGCGAAGCCAAGCACGACGAGTTCTTCGGCGACGTCGAGGTCTACCACGGCATCCTCGACATCGATATCCCGCGCCCGGCCAATGACGCGCGCGCCTTCACCCTGTTGGTGGGTTACCAGGGCTGCGCCGATAAAGGCCTGTGCTACCCGCCGGAAACCGAACGCCTGAGCATTGAAGGCAGCGCTGGCGCATCGGCCGCCAACGCACCGGGAGCGACGGCAAAAGCCTGGACCTGGAAAGAACTGCTGCTGTTCTTTCTCGCCGGTGTCGGCCTGACCTTCACCCCTTGCGTACTGCCAATGCTGCCGATCCTCTCCGGTGTGGTCCTGCGTGGTCAGGTCGGTGGCCTGCGCGGTTTCAGCCTGTCGCTGGCCTACGTGCTGCCGATGGCCGCCTGTTTCGCCCTGCTTGGCGCACTGATGGGCCTGTTCGGCGCAGGCATGAACCTGCAGGCACGCCTGCAGTCAGCCTGGGTGCTGGTGCCGTTCTCGCTGTTTTTCGTGCTGTTCGCCCTAGCCATGTTCGGCCTGTTCGAATTGAAGCTGCCTCATGCCATCAGCCATCGCCTGGAGCGCCTGGTCGGCCAGACCAAGGGCGGTTCGCTGCTCGGTGCGGCGATTCTCGGGGTGTTTTCGAGCTTGCTGGTATCGCCCTGCGTGTCGGCACCGTTGGCCGGCGCGCTGCTGTATATCAGCGCCAGTGGTGACGCAGTGGGCGGTGCATTGAAACTGTTCGCCCTGGGCCTGGGCATGGGCGCCCCGCTGCTGCTGGTGGCCACCGGTGGTGCCGCCTGGCTGCCAAAAAGCGGCCCTTGGCTGGTGACGGTGAAGAATGCCATTGGCGTACTGCTGCTGGGCCTGGCCATCGGCCTGCTCAGCCGGGTAATGCCCGGCCAGGTCACATTGCTGCTGGTGGGCCTGTTGAGTGCCGGTGTGGCGGTATTCCTCGGCGCGCTGGAGTTCACCGTGAAAACCACCCTGCAGCGTCTGGCGCAATTGCTCGGCCTGTTGCTGCTGGTCTACGCCCTGGCCTGTTGGTATGGCGCACTGAGTGGCCAGACCGACCCGCTGCGTCCGCTGCCTCAGGCCGCCGTCTCCGGCGGTGCTGGCAACCTCCAGGCCAGGTCCGAAAACGCCTGGCAGACCGTGACCACCCCCGCCGCGCTCGACAATGCCCTGGCCCAGGCCAAGGCCGATGGACAACCGGTGGTACTGGACTGGTACGCCGACTGGTGCATCAGTTGCAAGGTCATCGAGCACGAGGTGCTGACCGCCCCTGCGGTCCAGCGTCAGCTTGAGGGCTACAAGCTGCTGCGCTTCGATATCACCGAAAGCAACGCCGAACAACGCGCCCTGCTCGACCGCTACCAGCTGTTCGGTCCGCCAGCGCTTTTGTTCTTTGCCGCGAACGGCAGCGAAAAAACCAGCGCTCGCGTGGTAGGTGAGACAAACGCCGGCGAATTTGCCGAGCATCTGACGCGCATTCGCGCCGATCTGGGTCTATAACTTCTTCTGGCCGCTGAAAAGCCATCATCAATGACCGAATTTAATAAATTAGTCACATATTTGGCGTGAATCTCGGTCATCGTGCTGGCTATTGCAGGCAACTGGACACTGCCCGCCGGTTTACGGCATAGTCGCCGCGCAACGTTTGTGCCTAACGATAAAAGGAACCACAGATGGCAACGCTACTGGTGCTGCACGGCCCCAACCTGAACCTGCTCGGCACCCGTGAACCGGGGGTCTACGGCGCCGTTACCCTGGCCCAGATCAACCAGGACCTGGAGCAGCGCGCCCGTGCCGCCGGCCATCACCTGCAATACCTGCAAAGCAATGCCGAGTATGAATTGATCGACCGTATCCATGCCGCACGCGGCGAAGGGGTCGACTTCATCCTGATCAATCCGGCGGCTTTCACGCATACAAGTGTCGCATTACGTGACGCATTGCTGGCAGTGAGCATCCCATTCATCGAAGTGCACCTGTCCAACGTGCACAAGCGTGAACCTTTTCGCCATCACTCCTACTTTTCTGATGTCGCTGTAGGAGTGATCTGCGGCCTGGGCGCCAGCGGTTACCGCTTGGCCCTGGAGTCTGCCCTGGAACACCTGGCTGCTAACGCAAAGCCCTGATGACGAGAACCTGGCCTGTAGGCCGGGGCTCACAAGAAACGTTTGCTAACACGTTTTTATATTTACGCCCCTGACCGAACCTTGGGAGTTGATGATTAATGGATATCCGTAAAGTCAAGAAACTGATCGAACTGCTGGAAGAGTCTGGCATCGACGAGCTGGAGATCAAGGAAGGCGAGGAATCCGTACGGATCAGCCGTCACAGCAAGACCCCGGCCCAGCAGTACTACGCGCCGGCTCCAGTTGCCGCCGCTCCAGTAGCCGCGCCTGCTGCCGCCGCCGCACCTGCTGCTGCCGAAGCCCCAGCCGCGCCAAAACTGAACGGCACCGTTGCCCGTTCGCCAATGGTCGGTACCTTCTACCGCAAAGCCTCGCCTAGCTCGCCAGCCTTCGTTGAAGTCGGCCAGACCGTGAAGAAAGGCGACACCCTGTGCATCGTCGAAGCCATGAAGATGATGAACCACATCGAAGCTGAAACCAGCGGTGTGATCGAATCCATCCTGGTAGAAGACGGTCAGCCGGTTGAGTTCGACCAGCCGCTGTTCACCATCGTTTGAACCGCGGAGAGCCAACGATGTCTGCGAAGCTCGAAAAAGTCCTGATTGCCAACCGTGGGGAAATTGCCCTGCGGATCCTGCGTGCCTGTAAAGAGCTGGGCATCAAGACCGTCGCCGTACACTCCACGGCTGACCGCGAACTGATGCACCTGGGCCTGGCAGACGAGTCGGTCTGCATCGGTCCGGCTTCGGCCAGCCAGTCCTACCTGCACATCCCGGCGATCATTGCCGCTGCCGAAGTGACCGGTGCTACCGCCATTCACCCAGGCTACGGCTTCCTCGCGGAAAACGCCGACTTCGCCGAGCAGGTCGAGAACTCCGGTTTTGCCTTCATCGGCCCGAAAGCTGACACCATTCGCCTGATGGGCGACAAGGTATCGGCCAAGGACGCGATGATCAAAAGCGGCGTTCCTACCGTGCCGGGCTCCGACGGCCCGCTGCCGGAAGACGAAGAAGAAGCCCTGCGCATCGGCCGTGAAGTCGGCTACCCGGTGATCATCAAGGCCGCCGGTGGCGGTGGTGGTCGCGGCATGCGCGTGGTGCACAAGGAAGAGGACCTGATCGCCTCGGCCAAGCTGACCCGCACCGAAGCCGGCGCCGCGTTCGGCAACCCGATGGTCTACCTCGAGAAGTTCCTGACCAACCCGCGTCACGTGGAAGTTCAGGTACTGTCCGACGGCCAGGGCAACGCCGTGCATCTGGGTGACCGCGACTGCTCGCTGCAGCGCCGCCACCAGAAAGTACTGGAAGAAGCACCGGCCCCAGGCATCGATGAAAAAGCCCGCCAGGAAGTCTTCAAGCGCTGTGTCGATGCGTGCATCGAGATCGGCTACCGTGGCGCTGGCACCTTCGAGTTCCTCTACGAAAACGGCGCGTTCTACTTCATCGAAATGAACACCCGTGTTCAGGTGGAGCACCCGGTTTCGGAGATGGTCACCGGTATCGACATCGTCAAGGAGATGCTCAGCATCGCCGCTGGCAACAAACTGTCGTTCACCCAGGATGACGTGGTGATTCGCGGTCACTCCCTGGAGTGCCGGATCAACGCCGAAGACCCGAAGAAGTTCATCCCGAGCCCAGGCACCGTCAAGCATTTCCACGCTCCAGGCGGCAACGGCGTTCGCGTCGATTCGCACCTGTACAGTGGCTATGCGGTACCGCCGAACTACGACTCGTTGATCGGCAAGCTGATCACCTACGGCAAAGACCGTGACGAAGCCATGGCCCGCATGCGCAATGCCCTGGACGAGATCGTCGTCGACGGCATCAAGACCAACATCCCGCTGCACCGCGACCTGGTGCGTGATGAAGGTTTCTGCAAAGGTGGCGTCAACATTCACTATCTGGAGCACAAACTGGCTAGCCAGGAGTGATTCGGCAAGTGATGTGAAAAAGACCCCGGCCAATGGCCGGGGTCTTTTTTTTGGGGCTCCGCCCCCACTGGGTTGTTTCCACAAACCCTTCGCACTCAAGTAAACTGGCGCGCTTCGCGCAGCCTAGGGCTGCCCCTGTAGAATTTTCCAAAGGTGCCCGCCATGCCTTGGCTGCAAGTACGTCTGGCCATCAGCCCGGAACAAGCCGAAACCTATGAAGACGCCCTGCTCGAAGTAGGCGCGGTTTCGGTCACCTTCATGGATGCCGAAGATCAGCCGATTTTCGAACCGGACCTCAACACCACGCCGCTGTGGTCGCACACCCACCTACTGGCCTTGTTCGAAGCCGATACCGACGCCGCCGCGGTGTTCGCTCACCTGCAGCTGCTGACCGGCGCCGCACTGCCGGAACACCAGGCCGAAGTCATCGAAGACCAGGACTGGGAACGCAGCTGGATGGACAACTTCCAGCCGATGCGCTTCGGTCAACGCCTGTGGATCGTGCCGAGCTGGCATGCCGCCCCGGAGCCAGAGGCAGTCAACCTGCTGCTCGACCCGGGCCTGGCGTTCGGCACCGGCACCCACCCGACCACCGCGCTGTGCCTGGAATGGCTCGACGGTCAGGAGCTGAAAGACACCCAGGTGCTCGATTTCGGTTGCGGCTCGGGGATTCTGGCGATTGCCGCCCTGCTGCTCGGCGCCCGTGAAGCGGTCGGCACCGATATTGACGTGCAAGCCCTGGAAGCTTCCCGCGACAATGCCGGACGCAATGGCATCGCCGACGATAAATTTGCCCTGTACCTGCCGGAGCACATGCCGGCGATGCAGGCTGATGTGCTGGTTGCCAACATCCTGGCCGGCCCGCTGGTCTCGCTGGCCCCGCAACTGTCTGGTCTGGTGCGCCCAGGTGGCCTGCTGGCACTGTCTGGGATCCTCGCCGAACAGGGCGAAGAGGTTGCCGCAGCCTATGCCAAGGACTTCGACCTGGACCCCATCTGCGTTCGTGACGGCTGGGTACGCATCAGTGGTCGCCGCCGTTAACTGCGCCTAGAATAACTATCTGTATAACCCGGACCGCCGCATGACCGACAGTTTCGTCACTCAGTGCCCGCATTGCCAGACCAGCTTTCGCGTCAGCCACAATCAGTTGAGCGTGGCTCGCGGCGTGGTGCGTTGCGGCGCCTGTCTGCAGGTGTTCAACGCCGCCAAGCAGCTGCTGGAGCAAAGTGCGGCGCAGCAGCCTGCTGCCGAGGCAACGAGCACTGAGCCAGCAGCGCCGGAACCGGTGACACCGGTCAGTCAGCACGCATGGAGCACCACCGAGCTGGACCTCGACCAGCTCGATCTGGATCAGGAGCTGGCGCGCCTGGAACAGCGTGAGATTCAGCCAGTCACCGAGTTCAAGCCCGGCGCCCCTCGTGAAGACAGCCTCAGCGCCCACCGCGACGAGCCGGAAAACGACGACCAGCACTGGCCCGACAGCCTGTTCAGCACCCCGGCCAGCGAGCGTGACACGCTGATCGAGGCGCTCGAAGAGCCGCAGCCGCCGCTGGTTGAACAGGAGCCCCTGGACCTTGCGCCAGCGCCGGGTGAACGCACCGAACCGTCGCTGTCACTGGACCCGGACGTCCTCGATGGCGATCTGGACGACCCCCTGCACCATCAGCAGCCGATCATGGCCGAGCTTGACGAACCGCCTGGCGAACACCTGTCGGCAAAAGACCCGGACGACGACCTCGACGCCCCGCACAGCAATCTGGACGAGCGCCACGAACCTGGCCTGGGCCCGGTCTCCAGCCGCCCGGCGCGCAAGGAACCGCTGCTCGACCTGGTCGACGACCCGCTGCAACTGGACTGGAAAAAGCCCAAGGCCCACTGGGGCAAACGCCTGCTGTGGTTTTTCCTCGTCCTGCTGGCCGCCGCCGCCCTGGCGGGTCAATACATCTGGTATCACTTTGACGAACTGGCCCGTCAGGACCAGTATCGCCCCTGGTTCCAGCAGATCTGCCCGCAGGTCGGCTGCGATGTACCTTCGCGTGTCGATATTGCCCGGATCAAGAGCAGCAACCTGGTGGTGCGCAGCCACCCGGACTTCAACGGCGCACTGATCGTCGACGCGATCATCTACAACCGCGCACCGTTCACCCAGCCGTTCCCGCTGCTGGAACTGCGCTTTGCCGACCTCAACGGCCAGTTGATCGCCAGTCGGCGCTTCAAACCCGCCGAGTACCTCAGCGGTGAACTGGCCGGCAAGGGTGAAATGCCCAGCCAGGTGCCAATCCACATCGCCCTGGACATCCTCGATCCAGGGCCCAAGGCGGTCAATTACAGCCTGAGCTTCCGCTCCCCCGAATAGCGCCTGGCTTGCCTGCCCGACCGTCCAAACTGTCGGGCATAACGTCGCAGCTGTTCAGATTTTATCCAAATCCATCTTTATCCGGTCACCGAGAGCGGGTATCATGCCCACCCTTTTTCGAACTCTAATGATCCGGCCCCACAACAGGGAACTCCTATGTCGGCGGTACGCATCGGCCCATACACACTGCAGAACAACCTGATCCTCGCGCCGATGGCCGGGGTCACGGACCAGCCATTTCGTCAGCTCTGCCGACGAATGGGTGCAGGCCTGGTGGTGTCGGAGATGGTCAGCAGCGACATGAGCCTGTGGAATAGCCGCAAGTCGCGTCTGCGCATGATTCACCAGGGTGATCCCGAGCCGCGCTCGGTACAGATCGCCGGTGGGGACGCGCAGATGCTTGCAGCGGCGGCCCGGGCCAATGTCGAGGCTGGCGCACAGATCATCGATATCAACATGGGCTGCCCGGCAAAAAAAGTCTGCAACAAAGCTGCAGGCTCTGCTTTATTGAAAGATGAAGCCTTGGTCAGCGAGATCCTCCACGCGGTGGTTGCCGCCGTGGATGTACCGGTCACGCTGAAAATCCGCACAGGATGGGACCGGGCGAACAAAAACGGCCTGACGGTGGCAAAGATTGCCGAACAGGCCGGGATCCAGGCACTGGCAGTACATGGACGCACCCGCGCCGATCTTTACACCGGCGACGCCGAGTACGACACCATCGCGGCAATCAAGCAGGCGGTGTCGATTCCGGTTTTTGCCAACGGCGATATCACTTCGCCAGAAAAGGCCCGGGCCGTGCTTCAGGCGACCGGGGCCGACGGCCTGTTGATTGGGCGGGCTGCCCAGGGGCGGCCGTGGATCTTTCGCGAGATCGAGCATTACCTGCGCACCGGCGAACACTTGCCGGCGCTGCAGCTGCAAGAAGTGGAACGCATTCTGCTGGAGCATCTGGCCGCGCTGCACGCCTTTTATGGCGATGTGATGGGTGTACGCATCGCCCGCAAGCACGTCGGCTGGTACCTGGCAACGCTTCCGGGCGCCAGGGAGTTTCGCGCCCAGTTCAATCGTTTGGAAGATACACAAGCGCAGTGCGCCGACGTTCGCGGTTTTTTCCGCGAGCGTGAACAGAGCCTTGAGACAGAGGACGGACAAGGGGTGGCCGCATGACGATGATGACCGAGACTTTAGTGAGTGGAACAACGCCCGTGAGCGACAACGTCAACCTGAAACAGCACCTGAATACACCGAGCGAAGAGGGTCAGACCCTTCGCGGCAGTGTGGAAAAGGCGCTGCACAACTATTTCGCCCATCTTGAGGGCGCGGCCGTCACGGACGTGTACAACCTGGTGCTCTCGGAAGTCGAAGCGCCGTTGCTTGAAAGCGTGATGAATTACGTCAAGGGCAACCAGACCAAGGCCAGTGAGCTGCTCGGTCTCAACCGCGGCACCCTGCGCAAAAAGCTGAAGCAGTACGATTTGTTGTAAGCAAGCATCCAAACCAGAAAAGGCGGCTCCCATTCGATGAGGTCGCCTTTTTTGCTGACTCCACCGCGTTATGGAATCTGAAATGACCGACCAGACTACCCGCCTGCCGATCCGCCGCGCCTTGATCAGTGTCTCCGACAAGACCGGGATCCTTGAATTCGCCCGTGAGCTGGAACAGCTCGGCGTCGAGATCCTGTCCACCGGCGGCACCTTCAAGCTGCTCCAGGACAACGGCGTTGCCGCGGTGGAAGTTGCCGACTACACCGGTTTTGCCGAAATGATGGACGGCCGGGTCAAGACCCTGCACCCGAAAATCCACGGCGGCATCCTCGGCCGTCGCGGCACCGACGACGCCATCATGGCCGAACACGGGATCAAGCCGATTGATCTGGTCGCGGTCAACCTCTACCCGTTCGAGGCCACCATCTCCAAGCCTGGCTGCGACCTGCCGACCGCCATCGAGAACATCGACATCGGCGGCCCGACCATGGTTCGCTCGGCGGCCAAGAACCACAAAGACGTCGCTATCGTGGTCAACGCCAGCGATTACGCTCAGGTGCTGGAAAGCCTCAAGGCCGGCGGCCTGACCTACGCCCAGCGTTTCGACCTGATGCTCAAGGCGTTCGAGCACACTGCCGCCTACGACGGCATGATCGCCAACTACATGGGCACCGTTAACCAGGCGGCTGAAACGCTGAGCACTGAAGGCCGCAGCGAGTTCCCGCGCACCTTCAACAGCCAGTTCGTCAAGGCCCAGGAAATGCGCTACGGCGAGAACCCGCACCAGAGCGCGGCGTTCTATGTCGAAGCCAAGCCTGCCGAAGCCGGCATCGCCACTGCCGTGCAGCTGCAGGGCAAAGAACTGTCGTACAACAACGTGGCCGATACCGACGCCGCGCTGGAATGCGTGAAGAGCTTCGTCAAGCCAGCCTGCGTCATCGTCAAGCACGCCAACCCGTGCGGCGTGGCGGTCAGCCCGGACGCCGAAGGCGGCATCCGCCAGGCCTATGAACTGGCCTACGCTACCGACACCGAGTCGGCCTTCGGCGGCATCATCGCCTTCAACCGCGAACTGGATGCCGAAACCGCCAAGGCCATCGTCGAGCGCCAGTTCGTCGAAGTCATCATCGCCCCGAGCGTCAGCGACGAAGCCCGCGCCGTGGTTGCAGCCAAGGCCAATGTGCGCCTGCTGGCCTGCGGCGAGTGGTCGGCTGAACGTGCCGCTGCCTGGGACTACAAGCGTGTTACCGGTGGTCTGCTGGTACAGAGCCGTGACATCGGCATGATCAGCGCTGCAGACCTGAAAGTGGTGACCAAGCGTGCACCGACCCAGCAAGAAATCGACGACCTGATCTTCGCCTGGAAAGTGGCCAAGTTCGTCAAATCCAACGCCATCGTCTACGCCAAGGGCCGTCAGACCATCGGTGTCGGCGCCGGCCAGATGAGCCGTGTGAACTCCGCTCGTATTGCTGCAATCAAGGCCGAGCACGCTGGCCTGCAGGTACAGGGTGCGGTCATGGCCTCGGATGCGTTCTTCCCGTTCCGTGACGGTATCGATAACGCAGCTAAAGTGGGTATCACTGCGGTGATCCAGCCAGGTGGTTCGATGCGTGACGCCGAAGTCATTGCTGCCGCTGATGAAGCCGGTATCGCTATGGTCTTCACCGGCATGCGCCACTTCCGTCACTAAGTCATGCAATGCCCCCTGTGGGAGCCGGCCTTGCCGGCGATGGCATCGATAGGGTGCCAGTTGCCAGCGCGGTGCCTGGATCGCTGGCAAGGCCAGCTCCCACAGAAGCGAACCTTGCAGGGTTCCCTTTCCGAATTAGCGTCATCGAGGTTTTGACATGAAAGTTTTGATTATCGGTAGCGGCGGTCGTGAACACGCCCTGGCCTGGAAAGTCGCTCAGGACCCACGGGTCGAGAAAGTCTTCGTTGCCCCGGGCAACGCCGGTACCGCCACCGAAGCCAAGTGCGAGAACGTCGACATCGACGTCACTGCCCTGGAACAACTGGCCGACTTCGCCGAAAAAAATGTTGCCCTGACCATCGTCGGCCCTGAAGGTCCGCTGGTTGCCGGTGTCGTCGACCTGTTCCGCAGCCGCGGTCTGGACTGCTTTGGCCCAACCAAGGGCGCAGCCCAGCTGGAAGGTTCCAAAGCTTTCACCAAGGACTTCCTGGCCCGCCACAAGATCCCTACCGCCGACTACCAGAACTTCACCGAGATCGAACCGGCCCTGGCCTACCTGCGCGAAAAAGGCGCACCGATCGTGATCAAGGCAGACGGCCTGGCCGCGGGTAAAGGCGTGATCGTCGCCATGACCCTGGCCGAAGCCGAAGACGCCGTGCGTGACATGCTCGCCGGCAACGCGTTCGGCGACGCCGGCTCGCGCGTGGTGATCGAAGAATTCCTCGATGGCGAAGAAGCCAGCTTCATCGTCATGGTCGATGGCCAGAATGTACTGCCAATGGCCACCAGCCAGGACCACAAGCGTGTTGGCGACGGCGACAGCGGCCCGAACACCGGTGGCATGGGCGCCTACTCGCCGGCACCTGTGGTCACTGCCGAAGTGCACCAGCGGGTCATGGATCTGGTGATCTGGCCGACCGTGCGCGGCATGGCTGAAGAAGGCAACGTCTACACCGGTTTCCTCTATGCCGGTCTGATGATCGACAAGGCCGGTAACCCGAAAGTCATCGAGTTCAACTGCCGCTTCGGCGACCCGGAAACCCAACCGGTCATGCTGCGCCTGGAATCGAGTCTGGTGCTGCTGATCGAGGCCGCCTTTGCCAAGGCGCTGGACAAGGTTGAAGCGCAATGGGACCCACGCCCAAGCCTGGGTGTGGTGCTGGCTGCCGGCGGCTACCCTGGCGACTACAGCAAAGGCGCGGCGATCAACGGCCTGGATGCTGCCGCCAAGCTGACCGGCAAGGTGTTCCATGCCGGTACCGCACTGAAGGACGGTCAGGTGGTTGCCACCGGCGGCCGCGTACTCTGCGCCACGGCCTTGGGCGAAACCGTTGAAGCTGCACAACAGCAGGCTTATCGCCTGGCTGCCGAGATCAACTGGGAAGGCAGCTTCTACCGCAAGGACATCGGCTATCGTGCCATTGCCCGCGAACGTGGTGAGCATCAGCAGTAAAACAGCGCCCGCAAGCAGTGACGCCCTCGGCGTCCTGCTTGCGGTTCGACGTCAAGGCCCATCATGGGCCTTGCCTTCGCCTTGGCGCGCCGCGCATAGTTATCATTCGGCTCTTTGCTAAGAAAGGATCTCGTCGTGCGTTGGCTCAGGATCGCCATTGGCCTCACCGTCAGCCTGCTGACCCTACTCTGCCTGTTTCCGGCCTCAGCCGAACAAAGCGGTGGCTGGGCGGTTTTGCTCGACGAACAAGCCAACCTGCAGCTCAGCGATATACGTTCCGATCGCTACCGTAATCAATTCAGCCCGATTGAGCTGAACCAACTCGATGCCGCATCGCCTGACCAGGCGCTGTGGTTGCACTATCGCCTGGAACCCGGGCAGCACGAACAATTGCTGCGGGTCTTCGCGCCGGACCTGTCCCGTCTTGATCTTTATGCCCTGGACGGCGACCAGTTGATCAAGCACATACACAACGGCCGCCCCTCCGAAAGCGGCGACACCACCGTGCGCAGCAGCGACCACCAGCTGGCCTTGCCGGGCAGTGCGCATACGCTGGATATTTACCTGCGCCTGGTTTCCGAGCATCAACTGCGTCCGAGCATCGGCCTGGAGCCTGCCACTCAGGTTGCCGCCGATCAGCGCCAGACCCTGCTGTTCGGCCTGCTGTTCGGCTGCCTGCTGATGTTGATGCTGCACAACCTCATCCGCTTTGCCTATTCGCGCTCCAGCACCAGCCTGAGCCTTGCCGTCTATCACGGCCTGATGTTGCTCAGCGCCCTGATCCTGCTCAACCTCAGCGGGCCCTGGTGGAGCCTCTGGCACTCGGCGCAAACACCAGCCGCCTACCTGACCGCCCTGCTTGCCAGCCTGGCCGGCCTGACCTTCACCTTGCGCTTCTTCAGCCCCTGTGAGCACCCACGCCTGAGCCGCCTGCTGCAGGCAGAAATGATCCTGATCGGGGTCTTTGGCTTGCTGCTGCTGTTCGTCGATACCCTGCCGCTCAACCTAATGACCTATGCGCTGTTCGCCCTGGGCACGCTGAGCATGCTGCTGGTTGCCAGCTACCACTGGCACACGGGCTATGCGCCAGCACGGCTGTTCGCCCTGTCGATGCTGGCCTTCAACATTGGCTGCCTGGTGGTGCTTCCGGCCCTCCTCGGCCTGACCCGGACGCCGACACAATGGCTGCTGTTCATACTTCTGGGCCTCACCAGTTTCAGCGGCCTGCTGCTCAATCTGTCGGTCAGCGAGCGCCTGCGCCGGATCAGTGAAGAACGCTTCAGCGCCAGTTGTGCGCTGGCGGCCAGCAACGCCGAGATCAACGCCAAGGCCGAGTTCCTGGCCAAGATCAGCCATGAGATCCGCACGCCGATGAACGGCGTACTGGGCATGACCGAACTGCTGCTGGGCACCCCGCTGTCGGTCAAGCAGCGCGACTACGTGCAGACCATCCACAGCGCCGGCAACGAACTGCTCACCCTGATCAACGAGATTCTCGACATTTCCAAGCTTGAGTCCGGGCAGATCGAGCTGGACGATGTGCAGTTCGATCTCAACGCGCTGATCGAGGATTGCCTGAGTATTTTCCGCGCCAAGGCCGAACAGCAGAACATCGAACTGATCAGCTTTACCCAGCCGCAAGTACCGCGGGTCATCAGCGGTGACCCGACACGTCTGCGCCAGGCGCTGCTCAGCCTGCTGGAAAACGCCCTGAAGAAAACCGAGCAAGGCGAAATCCTTCTGGTGGTGGCGCTCGATCAGCGCGGCAACGCGCCACGTCTGCGCATTGCCGTGCAGGACAGTGGCGAGGCCATTTCCCCAGGCGACCGCGAAGCCCTGTTGCAGGCCGAATTGCACAGCAAGCACTTTCTTTCCAGCAACAAGCTGGGCGGGCATCTGGGCCTGGTCATCGCCAAGCAGCTGATTACCCTGATGCAGGGTGAGTTCGGGATCAAGACCAGCCACGGCATGGGCAACACCTTGTGGCTGACCCTGCCGCTCGATCCGCAGCGCCTCGAACAGCCTCCCGCCGATCTCGACGGCCCGCTGCGCGGCGCCCGGGTACTGGTGGTGGACGACAACGACACCTGCCGCAAGGTCCTGGTACAACAGTGCAGTGCCTGGGGCATGAACGTCAGCGCCGTGCCTTCGGGCAAGGAAGCCCTGGCCTTGCTGCGCACCAAGGCGCACCTGCGCGATTATTTCGATGCGGTCCTGCTCGACCAGAACATGCCCGGCATGACCGGCATGCAGCTGGCAGCCAAGATCAAAGAAGACCCGAGCCTGAACCATGACATCCTGCTGATCATGCTCACCGGCATCAGCAATGCGCCGAGCAAGGTCATCGCGCGCAATGCCGGGGTCAAGCGGATCCTGGCCAAACCGGTCGCCGGTTACACCCTCAAGACCACCCTGGCCGAAGAACTGGCGCAACGCAGCAAAGGCCAGCCGAGTATTCCGGCTCCCGTCAGCCTGAGCCCGCCGCTGAACCTGCCCAGTGACTTCCGCATTCTGGTGGCCGAAGACAACAGCATTTCGACCAAAGTCATCCGCGGCATGCTTGGCAAACTCAATCTCGAACCCGATACCGCCAGCAACGGCGAAGAAGCCCTGCAGGCGATGAAAGCCCAGCGCTATGACCTGGTGTTGATGGACTGCGAAATGCCCGTGCTCGATGGCTTCTCAGCCACCCAGCAGCTGCGCATCTGGGAACTCAGCAACCAGCGCAAGCGCACTCCAGTGGTGGCCCTGACGGCGCACATTCTTGCCGAACACAAGGAACGCGCACGCCTGGCCGGCATGGACGGTCATATGGCCAAACCGGTCGAGCTGTCACAGTTGCGCGAATTGATCGAACACTGGGTCGCCCAGCGCGAAAGCGAATCCTCTCAGGTGCCGACCCCGTAAACCGTCAGACCCCTGATACACTTGCTTCTCGTCCCCTGTCCATCGCGAGCTCAGACCATGCTCCATGAGTTGTTCAGCGTCTACCTGAAAATGCTCGTGCTCTACAGCCCGTTCTTTGTGCTCTCCTGCTTTATCAGCCTGACACGCGGCTACTCCAGCAAGGAGCGCAAACAACTGGCCTGGCGGGTGGCATTCGCAGCGTTGATCGCCAGCGTGGTGCTGTATCTGTTCGGCAGACAAATCTTCGGGGTGTTCGGCATCACCCCCGATGCCTTCCGCATCGGTGCCGGCAGCGTGCTGTTCATCTCTGCGCTAGCCATGGCTCAGGGTAAGTCCGCCGTACAGACTGATAACGTTCAGCAGGACGTCACCATCGTCCCACTGACCATTCCCCTGACCGTCGGCCCCGGTACTATCGGCGCCCTGCTGGTCATGGGTGTCGGCCAGCCTGAGTGGGACGACAAGTTACTGGCCATTATCAGTATTGCCCTGGCCAGCTTCACCGTCGGCCTGGTGCTGTACCTTTCGCACCGGATCGAACGGCTTCTCGGCGATCAGGGTTTGCAGATCGTCAGCCGGTTGATGGGGCTGTTCGTCTGTGCACTGGCGGCGCAGATCATCTTCAGCGGGATCAAGGGTTACCTGGCCTTATAAGACACACCCGCTGCTAATGGCTCATTCATAGCCTATCCCCTGGCACCGAGCGGCATGACATATTGAGATCGAAGCAGCTCCAAGCGCTTTTCCAGCAGCGCTCTGACCCCTGAAAAAACACCGGGGAACAGTTCGCCAACAAAGCTTCTGGTCACCTGATGGTTAATTTCTTCAGCCTGCAATTCCTGTGTTAACCATTGCTCATCCATGGACTGGTTGGTTTCCAGGAACAGGCTGCTCGCCACCACCCGCAAGCCTGGCAGTACCACCCGCAGCTCAAAGGCAAGACGAGTGACCGGCTTGACGCATGGATCCTGTACCCGCTCCAGCGCTTCTGTGCTCAACACCTGCAAGACGGGATGCATAGCAGGCAACGCTTGCACCTTCGCCAGTGCGTCGTTCAAGGCAGCCAGCATCTGGGCGGGCAACAACGCGCTCAACTCCTGCCCGGCAATCGCCAGAGGCGTGCCGGGCACGGGCGCCTTCACTACCTTGGTCTTCTCGGCAGAGGCACTGATAACCCAGCCCAGCCCGGTATGCCTGTCCATATAGGTGCCGTGCCACTGCTTGTTTTCACCCAGCAACAGAAATTCGGCTGAAGCGTTAAGCCAGGCAAACAATTGAGAGTCGATGGCATCGTGGCGCTCACGCTCATCAAGATCAGTGGACAGCAGCAACAGACAGTTGCCGGACAGCACTAAAGAAAATGCTTGCGTATGCATTTCATACCTCCCTGTACCAAACAGAAGCACCGGCGACCGCAGTCGCCGGTGCCCGTCATCACGAACGTTTTTTCGGCTCGATTGACAGGGTGAGCACGTCCTTTTTGCTTTTATCGCCTACACGCTCAATCAGCGTGTCTTTGACCTGGTCATACAGACCGCGGTGGAAGGACAAGGCGGCAGCGCCGGTATAGGTATCTGAATGGCTGGAGCTCCATTCGAAGACCAACACATTGGTTTTGCCCGGAGGCGACTCAGTGCTCTGCATACAGCCGACGCTCAGCATCACCTCACCATTGGCGTCCTGGGTACACACCGCCATGCTCAGCGCTGTGCCTTCTTTCTCGGCACTGGTACGTTCAAACAGCGTGGTGGCCTCAGGGCTTTTCGCCAAAGTGTCAACCGCGTCGCGGGCAACGTTCACCAGTGTGGCGACAGTCGTGGCGCCTCCGGTAGCGTAACCCAGGCCAGCCTGCACGGCCTTGACCAACAGGTTCTTGACCGACAGGTTCTGAGAACTTGCGACTTCCTTGGTGTACGAATACTTGATTGGCAGCCAACCGCAGGATTGCATGGTCTGCAGGTAGGTCTGAAACCATTGCTGGCCTTCGGTTGTCGGAAAATACTGCGCCGAAGCGGCGAGGGTACTGAACAGATGGCTGTACTTGAGTGCGTCGCTGTTTTCCTTGGACAAACCCACGAACACCAGAAGGTCGCCGTTGTTCAACTGGACATTGTTGCCAGCGCTTTGAATTTCACTCATGAGTGCTCTTCCTTGATCATTGATGGGGATGGCTTGCTGACAAGCCACCCCATCACATTGATCCGTCAGAGACACAATGGGCACAGTGAAACATGCCCTCTGGGGAGTCAGGGTTTGTGACCGTACCACCGGGGCGTATAAACCCACGGCTGCTGCCCCGGACGATCGAAGGCAACGGTAGTAGAGGAGCCGATCAGCACCATGGTGCGCATGTCCACATCCTCAGGCACCAGCGCTTGCAACTGAAGGACACGCAGCGTCTGCCCCGGCCGCCCCACATCACGGCCAAGGACTACAGGCGTTGTTCCAAGGCGGTGCTGGCGCACGATCTCCAGTGCCCGCCCCAACTGCCAGGGCCGTGAGCGCGAGATCGGGTTGTAGAACGCCAACGCCAGATCGGCCTGACAGGCGAGGTCCAGGCGCTTCTCGATAATCGACCAGGGTTTGAGGTTGTCCGATAGCGACAGCACACAGAAGTCATGCCCCAGCGGCGCGCCGGCCTGGGCGGCAGTGGCCAGCGACGCGGAAACGCCGGGCAGCACCTCGAGGTCAACCGCATGCCAGTGCGGATCAGTGGACTCGTGCAACGCCTCAAGCACCGCAGCGGCCATCGCAAATACACCCGGGTCGCCAGAGGACACCACCACCACCGAGCGCCCTTGGGCGGCCAGCTCGAAGGCATGCCGGGCGCGCTGCATTTCTTCGCGGTTGTCGGTGCAGTGCATGACCTGGTCTGCCCGAAACGGGCCAGCCATGCGCACATAGGTTTCATAACCGAGGATATCGTTGGCCCGGGCCAGCTCGGCCTTGACTGCGGGCACCATGAGCTCGGCGGCGCCTGGGCCGAGACCGATCACCGCCAGACGACCGCGGGCGCGACCAATCTGCAACGGGTCAATGGGCTGGCTCGAAACCAGAATTGCCAGACCTTCGTTCACCGGCTGCGGTGGCAGCAACTGCGGCAACGCCTGTGCCGCCAGGGCACTGGCGCTTTCGGCAGCCGGTGCGAAACGCAGCGCAACACCCAGCTCGGCCGCTGCCGCATGCAGGTCCGGATCAGCCATCAGCGAATCGCTCACCAACAGACAAGCCAAGGCGGGCTCGGCGATGCGTGCACTACGCAATGCATCACGTACCACAGTGGCCAGTTCCGGCACGACAGCCGTGACCGCCAGCATCACGCAACGCGGATAGATCACCAGCTCATGGGCCGAAACTTCCCGCGCGTCGCAGCCAACATGAATGGCCAGTTGCGCCTGATCGCTCTGCGGCAACTGGGCATCGGCGAGCCAGGGCGCCTCCCCGTCGATACGCACCGATTCGCCAGCCAACAGGTCGCTGACAAAACGCTTGCCCAGCTCCAGGTCGGCCAGGGCATAGCCACTGGGCGGGTTGAGCAGGCAGGTGCCAAAACGCAGTTCGCCACTGGTGGTGATTGCCGCTGCAACACCCAGGCCCGCGGCTATTTCCCGGGCCATGAGGTTGACCCCGGCGAGACCACCGAGCAGCGGCACCACTGCACTGCCATCCTCGGCCACAGCCAGTACCGGTGGCTCGACGCCCTTCTCCAGCAGCAGGCTGGCCAGGGTGCGGATAACGATACCGGCCGCGCACAAGGCGATGATCGGTGTGTCCTGTAGATAGAGCTGACGCACAGTGGCACCGAACTCCTGATAGCTGCGATCGACGTCTTCGACCCGGCCCTGCAGGCCATGGATCAGCGCGTCCGGATACAGCTGCTGGATCTTGCGGGCAGTGGCGAGGCTGCCGGTGCCGAGAATGACAATCGCCGGTGCTTTGCGCGTCATCACCCCTGCCACCTTTCGCCCGGAACGATGATCAGCGAGAAATACGGCGACGACTGCGGATCGACCTCATCCAGGGCAACGATCTTCTGGTTGGCCATGGTTGCCCGCTCCACGTACAGAGCACGCTCGGCCAGACCGAGTTCAGCCAGTACTTCACGGACCTTGGGGAAGTTGCGCCCAAGCTTCATGATCACTGCGGCATCGGCATCGGCCAGTCGACGTTTGAGCTCATCGTGCGGCAACACACCGGACAGCACCGACAGACTCTGGTTGCGATAGACCAGCGGCGCACCCAATACCGAAGCACCGCCAAGCATCGAGCAGACCCCCGGAATCACCTCGGCATCGTAGCGTTCGGCAAGCCGGTCATGCAGGTACATGTAGGAGCCATAGAAGAACGGATCACCTTCGCAGATCACCGCGACATCGCGCCCGGCGTCCAGATGGGCAGCCACTTCCAGCGCGGCCTCATCATAAAAATCGCTGATCACCTGTTCGTACGACAACGGTGCGGGCAGCGCTTCGGTGGTCACCGGATACACCAGCGGCAGCAGCGTCTGGGCCTCCTGCAAGTGACCTTCGATGATGCCAAAGGCGTTGCCACGCTTGCCCTTGGCGACGAAGTAGGCCACCACTGGCGATTCGCGCAGCAGGCGCAAGGCCTTGAGGGTAATCAGTTCCGGATCGCCAGGGCCCACGCCCAGGCCAAGCAAACGTCCACGAGCCTGCATCATTCGACCTCCGTGGCCAGGGCATTGACCGCAGCCGCCGCCATGGCGCTGCCGCCCAGACGGCCCTGCATGATCACAAAAGGCACGCCACGGCTGTCGGCAGCGAGCATCGCCTTGGATTCGGCAGCCCCGACAAAGCCTACCGGGAAGCCGAGAATCAACGCCGGTTTCGGTGCACCGGCATCGAGCATTTCCAGCAGGTAGAACAACGCGGTCGGCGCGTTGCCAATGACCACCACGCTGCCTTCAAGGTGCGGGCGCCAGAGTTCCAGGGCCACCGCCGAGCGGGTATTGCCCAGCTCACGGGCCAGATCCGGCACCTGTTCGTCACGCAACGTACAGATCACCGGGTTGTTGGCTGGCAGACGAGCGCGGGTGATGCCTTCGGAGACCATCCGTGCATCGCAGAGGATCGGTGCGCCGGCGGCCAGGGCATCACGCCCGGCCTTGCCGGCGCCTGGCGAAAACTGCAGGCCATCAATGGCATCGACCATGCCGCACGCATGGATCACCCGAACCGCGAGTTTTTCCAGATCGGCAGGAATACGATCGAGCCGCGCTTCCTCCCGAATGATCGCGAAGGAATTGCGATAGATCTCCTGACCATCGCGGATGTAATCAATCATCAAGGGTGCTCCGTGGGCAGGCGTCTAGCAGTGCGCCGGCTTCTTTCAGTGTGAGGTTGCGTGCGCGCAGGCTGCCGAAACCCGGCTGGGCTGCGTCACGCAGATACAAGTCGTAGTGGCCCGGGCCTTGCGCCAGCAAGGTGGCCGGAGCGACGTGGGCCATGGCACAGGAACGTGGACAGCCGCTCAGGTGCACGCTGGCCGGGGCGCCGTTGGTGAGCAATGTGGCCAGCAGCCGGGCATCGCCCTTGGTCTCGGCCTGGGCCTTGGCGCAACCGGCAGAACCGGTGCAGGCAACCAGACGAGCCAGCTGTTCATCTGCCGAGCACAGCAGGCCGAGTTGGACCAGTCCGGTCTGAACGGCGTCCACGTGGCGGTGTGGGATATTGGGCAGCAACAGGCTCTGCCAAGGCGTCATGCGCAGACTGCCGTCACCCCGTTCACGCGCCAGTTGCGCAGCGCCGCGCAGCATCGACGGGGTCAGACGGCCCAACGGTGCAGCACCGCCGACCGCGCTCAGGTCAGCTTGGTGCTGTGGATAAATCCCCAGATAGCGGCTGCCAGCCGTTGCCGGACGGCGCCACTGCAAAACAGCCGGGTCGCGACGGATCGACAAACCGAGCCCCGCGACAAAATCGTCCGGCGAATGCTCGACCAGCAACTGACGCATCCGCGCTTGCTCTGGTGTGGCCAGGTCGAGAAAGCGATGGAGCACCGCCAGCACCAGCGCATGCCCCTGAGCCAGGGGCACAGCACCCAGGGGTGAATCCTGTGCCGGGCAACCTGCCAGGCCAAACGCCAGCCATAGAGCACCGTCCAGTTGCAGGGCGCTGAGCCACAGATCATGGGGGTGTTCGAGCATCGCCAACGCTTCGCCGCCATCCAGCTGCACGGCGAACTTGGCTGAAAGCTGATGAAAGCGCGCAGTGGTTTCCAGCGCCTGCAGCAGCTGCGCCGCCAAAGGACGGGTGTCGAACAGCATCTGCGGATCGACTCCGGCTACCGGACTGAGCATCAGGTTACGGACATCGTCCCCCGCAGCATCGCGCGGGCCCAGGCCGGCAGCCAACAACAGTTCGATCAGCCCGGCCTGTTCGTTGCCGATGCCGCGGATCTGCAGGTTGCCGCGGTTGGTGGCCTCAATCTCGCCAGTGGAAAACCGTTCGGCAGCGCTAGCGACCGCGTCAGCCTGGTCTGCCGTGAGCGCACCGCCGGCCAGCTTGATCCGGCAGATCCCACCGTCTTTGGCCTGGACGATGCGCAGCAACCCCGGACAGGCCGAGGGGCGCAACGAAGCGTGGGGCTGGTGGGCCGATACAGGCTGGTTCAAAAGGTCACCCGACAATCGTGAAAAGGCACTTCAGTGTAGAAGGCGCGGTATTATGCCTGCTTTGTCCGAAGGCATGAAAAGCCTGCCGGTCGGATTGCTGGGTATTGAGGAAAACGCATGTCGCCGTGGCTGACTGTAGTAGGTATCGGTGAAGACGGCTTCAGTGGCCTGGGCAAGAATGCCCGGCGTGCACTGTTGGCTGCTTCACGGGTGTTTGGCGGCCAGCGCCAGCTGGATTTGCTGCCGCGCTGCATCCGCGGCGAACGCCTGTTGTGGCCCAGTCCCTTCTCCCTGGCGCCAGTGCTGGCCCTGCGCGGCAAACCGGTGTGCGTGCTGGCCAGCGGTGACCCGATGTTCTTCGGGGTGGGCGCCAGCCTCGCCCGCCAGCTCGACGCCGATGAGATGAACGTGTTGCCGATGCCCTCCTCTTGCGCCCTGGCTGCCGCGCGTCTGGGCTGGCCATTGCAGGAGGTGACGACACTGTCGGTGGTGGCCCGGCCACTCAGTGCCCTCAATGCCCATCTGTACAGCGGTGTGCGCCTGTTGGTGCTGAGCAACGATGGCAGCAGCCCGGCGGCAATTGCCGCGTTGCTGCGTGAGCGCGGCTTCGGGCCGAGCCGTATACAGGTCTTCGAGCACCTTGGCGGCAGCGCCGAACGCTGTCTCGAAGGCACTGCCGGACACTGGCCGCACAGCGACATCGCCGACTTGAACCTGGTTGCCATCGAATGCCTGGCCGCGCCCGATGCACCGCGCCTGTCGCCCCTGGCAGGACTGCCTGACGCCGCCTTCGAGCACGACGGTCAACTGACCAAACGTGACGTACGCGCCATCACCCTCGCCCGCCTGGCGCCACAACCGGGTGAGTTGCTGTGGGATGTCGGCGCTGGCAGCGGCTCGATCGGCATCGAGTGGATGCGCGCCCATCCCAGTTGCCGGGCACTGGCGATTGAGTCCGATGAGGGTCGCCAACAACTGATCGAGCACAACCGCGATGCCCTTGGCGTCCCTGGCCTGCAATTGATCCGTGGCCGTGCTCCGCAGGCGCTGGAGGGGCTGGAACGCCCGGATGCGATCTTCATCGGTGGCGGCGTCACCCGTGAAGGCGTGCTGCAACATTGCTGGGCGCAACTGCGCCCGGGTGGCCGCCTGGTGGCCAATGCAGTGACCCTGCAAAGCGAGCTGACCCTGGTCAACTGGCGTGAACAACATGGCGGCGAACTGACCCGCATCCATATCGCCCAGGCACAACCCTTGGGCGAGTTCGACACCTGGCGCCAAGCCTTGCCGATCATCCTGCTAGAAGCGATCAAGCCCGTTGATGCGTGACGAGACCCAGGAACAACCCGCGCCCCTGCGCAGCGGCCTGACCACCGGCAGCTGCGCCACTGCCACCAGTCTTGCCGCAGCACGCCTGCTGCTGACCGGTGCCCAGAGCGACGCCGTGCAGATCACCTTGCCCAAGGGCAAGCAGGTGCAGATGCGCCTGGAGTTCTGTCGCCTGCATGCGGACGGTGCCGAAGCCGGCACCCTCAAGGATGCCGGTGACGACCCGGATGTCACCCATGGTGCCCTGCTCTACAGTCGCGTGCGCCTGCAGGCTGAACCCGGCGTGCGCTTTGTCGCCGGCACAGGCGTGGGTACCGTGACCCGTCCCGGTCTGGTCCTGGCGGTGGGCGAACCGGCAATCAACCCGGTGCCACGGCGGATGATGACCGAACACCTGCAGCAGCTTGCCGAAGCGTGTGCGTACAACGGCGGTTTTGAAGTCACGGTAAATGTGCAGGACGGCGAAAGCCTGGCGCTGAAAACCATGAACCCGCGCCTGGGCATTCTGGGTGGCCTGTCGATTCTTGGCACCAGTGGCATCGTTCGGCCGTTCTCCTGTTCGGCCTATATCGCCTCGATCCACCAAGGTATCGATGTGGCGAAAACCAATGGCTACCTGCACATCGCCGCCTGCACCGGCAACGCCAGCGAAGACACCATGCGCCGGGTCTACAACCTGCCGGAAATCGCCCTGATCGAAATGGGCGACTTCGTCGGCGCAGTACTCAAACACCTGCGTAAAGTGCCTGTGGATAAACTCAGTCTGTGCGGCGGCTTCGGCAAGATCAGCAAACTCGCCGCCGGGCACATGGACCTGCACAGCCGCCACTCCAGCATCGACTTGCCGCAACTGGCCGAGTGGGCCGCAGCCATAGGTGCCGACAGTGACTTGCAAGCGGCGATTCGCCAGGCCAACACCAGCCAGCAGGCCCTGGCCATGGCCAGCGCTGCGGGTATCGCCCTGGGTGATGCGGTGTGCGCCCACGCCCTGGCCTTTGCCCGCAGCGTAGTGCCTGCCCAGGTGCAGGTAGAAGTGTTTGCCATTGATCGGCAAGGCGGCATCGTCGGCCATGCGGGAGCCTTTGCATGAAACGGATTCTGCTACTTGGTGGCGTCACCGAGGCATTGGCCATTGCCCGTACCCTGGGCCCGGAGCATGTCTACAGCCTGGCTGGGATTGGCCGGGTACCCAGTGACTTGAATTGTCAGGTGCGGGTTGGCGGTTTTGGTGGGGCCGAGGGCTTGGCCGCTTATCTGCTCGCGGAAAACATCGGCCTGTTGATCGACGCCACCCATCCCTATGCTGCGCAGATCAGCGCCAACGCAGCCCGCGCCGCACAGCTAACCGGCATCCCCTGCTGGGCCCTGCGACGGCCGGCCTGGCAGGCGCAAGCCGGAGATGACTGGCGCGAAGTGGCTGACTGGACTGAGTTGATCAAAGCGCTGCGACCGTTCCGGCGTCCACTGTTCACCCTTGGCCGCGAGCCCTTGCAACATCTCGACGAAATCCCGGAGCAGCAGTTCTGGACCTTGCGTGCTCTGGAAGCCTGTCCGGGTAATGAGCGCTGCGAAGTGATCGGCGCACGCGGACCGTTTCACCTCGAAGACGAACGTGCGTTGTTCGAGCGTCGGCAGATTGATGTGCTGATCAGCAAGAACAGTGGCAGCGGTGCTACGGAGCCCAAACTCGAAGTTGCGCGGGAGCGTGGTTTGCCGGTGCTGGTTTTGAAGCGACCTGAGTTGCCGGTGGTGGATCGGGAGTTATTTGGTGTTGGTGAGATGATCGCTGCACTCAAACAGCAATGTATATCCCGTTGACATATACCTGACTCAGCATAAACTCGGACATACATTCAGACTTTCCAAGGAGGCCCTCCATGGATCAAGGTGCCGTCTTCAAAAGCAACCGCAGCCAGGCCATCCGCTTGCCTAAATCCGTCGCCTTACCTGAAGACATCACACGTGTGGATGTTGTCGCCATCGGTCGCACCCGAATCATCTCTCCTGCGGGTGAGGCGTGGGACAACTGGTTCGAGGGTGAGTGCGTCAGTCCGGATTTCATGGCCTCGCGAGAGCAGCCAGCTGATCAGGAACGCGAAGGGTTCTGATGCTCAAGTTCATGCTCGACACCAACATCTGCATCTTCACCCTCAAGAACAAGCCTGAGGAGATACGTGAAGCGTTCAATCGTCATCACGGCCAACTGTGCATCAGCACCATCACATTGATGGAGTTGATCTACGGGGCAGAGAAGTCAGCTGTGCCTGAACGCAATCTGTCCGTGATCGAAGGGTTTGCCGCACGCCTCGAAGTCCTCAATTACGATAGTCATGCCGCAGCTCACAGCGGCCAGCTGCGCGCAGAACTGGCCAGAGCCGGCACACCGGTCGGCCCCTATGACCAGATGATCGCCGGGCACGCACGTTCTCTCGGGCTTGTGCTGGTGAGCAATAATCTGCGCGAGTTTCAGCGGGTTCCGGGGTTGCGTGTGGAAGACTGGTTGACCCCGGTTAATTAGCGAGGCCGCAGGACAAGCCCGCGCCCACAGGCCCTGCATCGCTCCTCAGGGCATTCCTACGACCAAGCCTATTGCTGCTTCAGATTCATCCGATAGCCCACCATCACTCCCCTGCCTTACACTACGCCCTCCCCCTGGAAGAATTCGCCCATATGGAAATGCAATGGTGGATCTGGCTGGTGTTCGGTTTCGGCCTGGTTGTGCTCGAACTCGTGCTGCCGACCTTCTTCATTCTCTGGTTCGGCATCGGCGCTGTGCTGGTGTCGCTCATCGCCTACCTGGCCCCGAGCCTGCAGCTCGACATGCAGGTGCTGCTCTGGGTAGCGCTCTCGTCCATCACCACGCTGCTGTGGTTCAAGGTGTTTCGCAAGAAGAAGCCGGACACCCGCTGGACCGCCGACAACGTGATCGGCGAAGTCGGCCTGCTCACCGCCACGGTCTCCGAGTTCACCAAGGGTCGTGTGCGCTTCCAGAAGCCTATCCTCGGCAACGAGGAATGGATCTGCGTCGCCGATGCCGAGATCCCGTCGGGCGAGCGCGTACGTATCACTGCCATCGAAGGCAATACTGCCCGGGTTACCCGGGCCTGATCAGCAAAAGGAAAGCTTGATTCATGACCAGCCTTATCGTCGCCGCTACTATCGCCGCGTTCGTCATCATCACTTTGTTCAAAGGGGTGCGCATCGTGCCTCAGGGCGAGGAGTGGATCGTCGAGCGCCTGGGTCGCTACCACGCCACCCTCAAGCCCGGCCTGAACATCGTCATTCCCTACATGGACGTGGTCGCCTACCGCCTGCCGACCAAGGACATCATCCTCGACGTGCAGCAACAGGAAATCATCACCCGCGACAACGCCGTCATCGTCGCCAACGCACTGTGCTTCGCCAAGGTCGTCGATCCGCAGAAAGCCGCCTACGGGGTGCAGGATTTCACCTATGCCGTCACCAGCCTGACCATGACCTCGCTGCGTGCCATTGTCGGTGCGATGGATCTGGACGAAGCACTCTCCAGCCGCGAACAGATCAAGGCGCGCCTGCGCGAAGCGATGTCGGAGCAGACCGAAGACTGGGGTGTGACCGTCCGTTCGGTCGAGATCCAGGACATCAAACCCTCGGAAAACATGCAGTCGGCCATGGAACGCCAGGCCGCTGCCGAGCGTGAACGTAAAGCCGACGTCACCCGTGCCGAAGGTGCCAAGCAGGCCGCCATTCTCGAAGCTGAAGCCCGCCTGCAATCGGCCAAGCTCGATGCCGAAGCGCAGATCAACCTGGCCGAAGCCTCGGCCCGCTCGATCACCCTGGTCAGGGACGCGGTTGGCAGCGAGATCACCCCGGCGATGTACTTGCTGGGCGAGCGCTACATCGGTGCGATGGAAAACCTGGCCGGCAGCGACAACGCCAAAGTCGTGGTGCTCCCGGCCGACCTGCAGGAAACCGTGCGTGGCTTGATGGGCCGCAACAAGGCTGTTTGACCCTCAGCTACCCTCTAAAAGCCGGGCCCGTGCGACACTTCATCGCATGCCCGGCTTTTTTACATATACTTTCAACTCTGGCTAAATAGCCACCATTCGATTCCTGACCGGATCTCTCCATGCCATCACATCGGCTTGCCCATGCCTGGATCGCCTGCTTTGCAGTGCTGTTCAATCTGCTGGCCATGCCGTTGTCCGCTGCCGCGCCAAAAAGCCAGAGCGAACAATTGCTCTGGGGCGCGTTCTGCTCCACTGGCGGCACCAAGCTGATCGCCATTTCTCTAGGCTCGCCGGACGGCAGCCAACAGAACGATGACCACTCGACCATGCAGCATTGCTGGTGCTGTTCCGGGGCTGCGCCACTGTTGGCACTACCAGGGCATCCGCCACGCTTGCTGCTGCCTGTCCAGGACTTTGCACCTCCCAGGATCCTGCTCGCCGCCAATCAGCCGACCCCGCGTCAGCTGTGGCCGGCGCTGAATCCGCGCGCCTCCCCTCTGGCCTGATTTCACTACGCTCACTGCTGCGAACCTGAATCGACTGGAGAATCACCATGTTCAAGAACGCCCTGCTGCTGGCCGCCCTGTTGCTGCCGGCAACCTTTGCCACTGCCCACGAATACACCAAGGGTGATCTGCATATCGCCCATCCGTGGTCGCAGGAACTGCCGCCCAACGCCCCTAACGTCGCCGCCTACTTCGTCGTCCACAACAACGGTACTGCCGCCGATACGCTGCTCAGTGTCGACAGCCCGATCAGCGACGATGCCCAGCTGCATGAGCATGTGCACAAAGATGGCCTGATGAAAATGCAGCAGGTACAGAGCGTCGAAGTGGCCCCAGGCAAAGACCTGGTATTCGCCCCCGGTGCCTACCACGTGATGCTGATGCAACCCAAGGACCGCAGCCTGCTGACTGACGGCAAGCGCTTCCCGTTGACCCTGCATTTCAAGAATGCTGGCGACATCACCGTCGAAGTCGCGGTGCAGAAGCAAGCGCCCGAAGGCGAAGCACACAGCCACTGATCGCTGAACGCTGCTCGCCATGAGCATCGCCCGCAGCAGCCTCGCCCGTCCCGCGCGCCCTGACTCCAGAAAGGTTCGCGGCAGCTGGCTGAGCCTGTTCGCCATGTTGATGATCTTTATCGGCCCACTGGTTTCCCAGTCGATGCCGATGGATCACCGTGCCATGTCGAAAGACATGGGCATGAACATGGCCATGAGCATGGACAGCAGCGCTGATTGCCATGGCGACAGCCATCACAACAGCAGTCCATCGCTGCAGGTGATCTGGGAGAAGTGCGGCTACTGCAGCCTGTTCTTCCACTGCCCGGCACTGCCGCAGGCCCTGAGCCTGCTCAATACCGAAGCGGCGCCTGCCAGCAGCACCCTGATCGTCCAGCCCCGCCAGGGCCATGCCCGGCAGACTGTTTTCCCCGGGGCCCGAACCCGCGCGCCACCGTCCTTCATCGCCGTCTGAAAACACGTTCCGCACTCAAGGCTCCGGCACCTTGCCGCTGACCTTGCGCGCCTTCATGACTGATCGATGTTGGAATCACTATGTCCGGCTGTACTGCTGTCTTTCGTTTGTCCCTGCGCGGGACCCTCGCCGTGATCTGCGGCACCCTGCTCAGCCCGTTCGCCCTGGCCGCCAGCCAGCCGCTTGACGAGCACACTCACGACGCCCCCGAACTGAGCCCGACGGTAATCACCGCCGTCGCCCCCAGCTCGCCGCTGACCATCGTCACCAACCCCAAGGACCCACGCCAACCGGTGCCGGCCAGCGATGGCGCCGACTACCTGAAAACCATCCCCGGCTTTTCCGCGATCCGCGCCGGCGGCACCAATGGCGACCCGGTACTGCGCGGCATGTTCGGCTCGCGCCTGAACATCCTCACCAACGGCGGCGTGATGCTCGGCGCCTGCCCCAACCGGATGGACGCCCCCACCTCTTACATCTCGCCGGAAACCTATGACCGCCTGACCGTGATCAAAGGCCCGCAAAGCGTGATCTGGGGCCCAGGCGCATCGGCCGGAACCATCCTCTTTGACCGTGACCCGGAGAAATTCGGTGAGCTGGGCAGCCGGGTCAACGCCAGCCTGCTGGCCGGCTCCAACGGCCGCTTCGACAAAGTCGTCGACACCGCTGCGGGCAACGCGCTTGGCTACGTACGCTTTGTCGGCAACCAGTCGCACTCGGATGACTACGAAGACGGCAATGGCGACACCGTGCCTTCGCGCTGGGACAAGTGGAATGGCGATGTGGCCCTGGGCTGGACACCCGATGCCGACACCCTGGTGGAGCTCACGGCCGGCAAGGGCGACGGCGAAGCCCGTTACGCCGGGCGCGGCATGGACGGCTCGCAGTTCAAGCGTGAAAGCCTCGGCCTGCGCTTTGAGAAATCCAACATTGGCGAGGTCTGGGACAAGCTTGAAGCCCAGGTTTATTACAACTACGCCGACCACGTGATGGACAACTACACCCTGCGCACGCCCTCGGGCACGGGGATGATGGGTATGCCGATGGTCAGCAACGTCGACCGCCGCACCATGGGCGGCCGAATCAAGGGCACCTGGCGCTGGAGCGAGCTGCAATTGATCGCCGGCGTCGATGCGCAGACCAACGAACACCGCCAGCGCGGCGGCATGGGTATTGACGTGCACAAGGAGATGCCCTGGACCAAAGACGCCGACTTCCACAACTACGGCGCGTTCGGCGAACTGACCTGGTATGCCGCCGAGCAGGACCGCGTGATCACCGGCGCGCGCCTGGACCGTGCCTCGGCCAAGGACTACCGGGAAACCAGCGCGACCAACGGCGATACCCGCGCCGACACCCTGCCCAGCGGTTTTGTCCGCTACGAGCATGACCTCGTCGAGATCCCTGCCACCACCTACGTTGGCCTCGGCCACGCCGAGCGCTTCCCCGACTACTGGGAGCTGTTCTCGCCCAAATCGGGGCCGGCCGGTTCGGTCAATGCCTTCGACAGCATCAAACCGGAGAAAACCACCCAGCTGGACTTCGGCATCCAGTACCAGACTGAAGACCTGCAGGCCTGGGCCTCGGGTTATGTCGGGCAGATCCGCGACTACATCCTGTTCTACTACCCCACCGACATGATGGGCAAGTCCAGCTCCCAGGCGCAGAACATCGACGCGCGGATCATGGGTGGCGAACTCGGGGCTGCGTATATGTTGACCTCCAACTGGAAAGCCGACGCCACCCTGGCCTACGCTTGGGGCAAGAACAGCAGTGATGGCACAGCGCTGCCACAAATGCCACCACTGGAGAGTCGTCTGGGGCTGACCTACAGCCGCGACGACTGGAGCGCCGGGGCGTTGTGGCGGCTTGTCGCCGCGCAGAACCGCGTCGCCGAGGACTACGGCAACGTGGTCGGCAAGGACTATGAAAAAAGCGCGGGTTTCGGCGTGTTTTCGCTCAATGGCAGCTACAAGGTCAGCAAGCACCTGAAGCTCAGTGCGGGGGTCGACAACCTGTTCGACAAGGCTTACGCCGAACACCTGAACCTGGCGGGTAATGCCGGCTTTGGTTATCCCGCGAGCGACCCACAGGCCATCAATGAGCCGGGGCGCACGCTCTGGACCAAGGTCGACCTGAGTTTCTGATCCATCACCGGGGCGCGATCATTGATCGCGCCTTCTCTGCACAACATGGGAGCACACCATGAGCAAACCGCCGATTAGTTTTTACAACCTGGCCTGGCGTTGGCACTTTTATGCCGGGCTGTTCGTCGCCCCGTTCATGATCCTGCTGGCGATCACCGGGATCATCTATCTGTTCAAACCGCAACTTGATCCGTTGCTGTACCGCGACTTGATGGTGGTCGAGGCCGGGCACCACACACAAAGCGCCGACAGCTTGCTGCAGCAAGTGCACCAGGCTTACCCCAAGGGCCAGGTCAGCCAGTACCTGCCAGCGGTGGCCGCCGATCGTAGCGCGCAGTTTGTGCTTCAGGATACAGGTCGTGAACTGAACGTGTTCATCAACCCCTACGACGGCAACGTGCTGGGCGAGCAGGACGCGAAAAGCAACCTGCAAGCGGTCGCCCGTGCCCTGCATGGCGAGCTGATGATCGGCACCGTCGGCGATCGTCTGGTGGAGCTGGCCGCAGGCTGGGGCATCGTCCTGGTGGTGTCCGGTCTGTACCTCTGGTGGCCGCGCGGCAAGCGTAGCGCCGGCGTGCTCTGGCCACGCCTGAATGCCCGCGGACGCCTGCTATGGCGCGACCTGCACGCGGTCACCGGGTTCTGGGGGTCGGCCCTGCTGCTGTTGATGCTGCTCAGCGGCATGACCTGGACCGGATTCTGGGGCAAGCACTACGCCGATGTCTGGAACACCTTCCCGGCAGCGATGTGGAACGATGTGCCCAAGTCCGATCAACAGGCTCGCGAGCTCAACAGCGCAACGCGCCAGACCGTACCCTGGGCCATGGAAAACACACCCATGCCGCAATCCGGCGCCCATGCCGAACATGCCGGGCACAGCATGGGGGCAAGTGCACCGGCAGCCCCGCAGGTCAGCCTGCAGCAAGTCCAGGACCTGGCCAGCACCCGCGCGGTCGAACCTGGCTACAGCATCACCCTGCCCACCAGCGCCGACGGCGTATACACCATTGCGGTATTCGCCGACGACCCACGCAACGACGCCACCCTGCATGTCGACCAGTACACCGGCAAGGTCCTGGTGGATGTGCGCTGGCAGGATTACAACAACGTTGCCCGCGCCACCGAGCTTGGGGTGATGCTACATGAGGGCAAGATGTTCGGCCCGCTCAATCAGATCATCATTCTGCTGGTGTGCCTGATGATCCTGCTCGGTTCGGTCAGCGGACTGGTGATGTGGTGGAAGCGGCGTCCCGAGGGTGGTCTTGGCGTACCGCCACTGCGTCATGACCTGCCGCGCTGGAAGACTGCAACCGTGATCATGCTGTTGCTCGGCGCTGCGTTTCCGCTGGTGGGCGGCTCGATGTTGCTGGTGTGGCTGGTGGATCGCTATGCGCAACCGCTGGCCCGGACAAATCCGCTAACATAGGCGCCCGTTTTCGCAACGGATCTGCCGGCATTGGCCCGGGCAGGTCCGCAGGACCTTAATGAGTACCCTGAGTATCAGCGACCTGCACTGGTCGCCCCTGGGCCACGGCCATTGTCATCACCAGTTCCAGCTGCGCGCGGTCGATCTGCAGGTCAGGGCGGGAGAGTTCGTCGGCCTGATCGGGCCTAATGGCAGTGGCAAGACCAGCCTGCTGCGCTGTGCTTATCGCTTCAACAAGCCCGAGCGTGGCCAGGTGCGTCTGGATCAACACGACCTGTGGCGACAATCGCCGCGCTGGTGTGCGCAACGGATTGCCGTGGTCCTGCAGGAATTTCCCGATGCCTTCGGCCTCAACGTCGAGGAAGTCGTCGCCATGGGTCGCACGCCGCACAAGGGCCTGTTCGACGGCGACAACGACGAAGACCGCCGTTTGGTCAAATCCGCACTGCAGGCGGTCGGTCTGGAGGGTTTCGACGACCACAGTTTTGCCAGCCTGTCGGGCGGTGAAAAGCAGCGGGTAATCCTCGCCCGCGCGCTGGTTCAACAACCGCAGCTGTTGATTCTCGACGAGCCGACCAACCACCTCGATCCGCGTTATCAGCTGGAGCTGTTGCAACAGGTGCGGCGCCTGGGGATCGGTACCCTGGCGAGCATCCATGACCTGAACCTGGCCGCCGCTTTCTGTGATCGCCTGTATGTGCTGGACCACGGGCGCATCGTCGCCAGCGGCACGCCAAGCGAAGTGCTCACCACCGAGTTGCTGCACGAGGTCTTCGGGGTACAGGCACTGATCGACCGCCACCCCCTCGCCGACCACCCACGCCTTACCTGGATAACCCAGCGATGATTCGAACCACCCTGTTTCTGCTGCTGGGCCTTTTAGCCAGCACCAGCGCCTTCGCCCAGGCGACCCAGTACCCGTTGACCATCCAGAGCTGCAACCGCCAGGTGACCTTCAACAAGGCCCCGACGCATGCCCTGAGCCATGACATCAACATGACCCAGATGATGCTTGCCCTCGGCTTGCGCCAGCGCATGGTCGGCTACAGCGGTGTCAGCGGCTGGAAGGCAGTCACCCCTGAGCTGCGCAAAGAACTCGAGGGCCTGCCGGAGCTGGCCAGCAAGTACCCGTCGGTGGAAACCCTGCTCAACGCCAATGTCGACTTCTTCTTCGCCGGCTGGGACTACGGCATGCGCGTCGGCGGTGACCTGACCCCGCAGACCCTGGCGCCGCTGGACATCCCGGTGTATGAGTTGACCGAGTCCTGTGCCTTCGTCATGAAGCGCCCGGCGGCCAGCCTTGACGACACCTACAACGACCTGCGCAACCTGGGCCGGATCTTCGATGTGCAGGACCGCGCCGAGCAGTTGATCGGCCAGATGCAACAGCGCATCGCCGTCGTACAGCAACAACTGCCCGCGCAGCGCCCACGGGTGTTCCTGTATGACAGCGGTGAAGACCGGGCCATGACCTCCGGGCGCCTGGGCATGCCGCAAGCGCTGATCGACGCTGCCGGTGGCCGCAACGTACTGGACGATATCGAGGCCAGCTGGACGCGGGTGAACTGGGAGAGCGTGGTCGAGCGCAACCCTGAAGTGATTGTCATCGTCGACTATGGCGAAATCAGCGCCGCGCAGAAGCAGGCATTCCTCGAACAGCACCCGGCCCTGCAATCGGTGGCGGCAATCCGCAACAAGCGCTTCGTGGTGATTCCCTACGTCGGTGCCACGCCGAGCCTGGAAAACGTCGAGGCCATCGAAGCCATCGCCGCCGGCCTGCACGACACATGAGCCGCTATCGCCTGCTGTTGCTCGGGCTGATTGGCCTGCTGCTGGTGTCCTGCGTGGTGTCGCTGGGTTTTGGCGCCGCGCCGGTGCCGGTCGAGGTGGTATGGCGGGTGCTGCTGTTCAAGGTCTTCGGCATTGCCCCCGAAGCCCCCGCCTGGAGCACCGGCCAGGAACATATCGTCTGGCTTATCCGCGTACCGCGCATGCTCCTCGCGGCACTGGTCGGTGGTGGCCTGGCGATGATCGGTGCGGTGTTGCAGGCGACGACGCGCAACCCTTTGGCCGACCCGCACCTGCTCGGTGTGACCTCCGGCGCCACGCTCGGTGCGGTGCTGGTGGTGCTGCATATCGGTGAAGTACTCGGTGTGCTGACCTTGCCGCTGGCAGCCTTTGTCGGCGCCCTGTGCAGCATGCTGCTGGTGCTGGCGATTGCCAGCCGCCATGGCCGTCTGGACAGCGACCGCCTGCTGCTGTGCGGGGTGGCGGTGGCCTTTGTGATGATGGCCATCGCCAACCTGTTGCTGTTTCTCGGCGACCACCGCGCCAGCTCCGCGGTGATGTTCTGGATGCTCGGCGGCCTGGGCCTGGCGCGCTGGGAGCTGCTGCCGATCCCGGCCATCAGCGTGCTGCTGGGGCTGACCCTGTTGCTGGGCATGGCCCGCGCGCTGAATGCGCTGATGGCTGGCGAACAGACGGCGGTGACCCTCGGTTTGAATGCGCGCTCGGTGCGCCTGGTGGCGTTCCTGATCTGTTCGCTGCTGACCGGGGTGCTGGTGGCGATCAGTGGTTCCATCGGCTTTGTCGGCCTGATGGTGCCGCACATTGCCCGACGCCTGGTCGGTGCCGAACACACGCGCCTGCTGCCAGTGTGCCTGCTGCTCGGCAGCCTGTTCCTGATCTGGGTCGATGTGGCCGCGCGCACGCTGATTTCGCCGGAGGACCTGCCCATCGGTATCGCCACCGCAGCCATCGGCGGTCTGTTCTTCATTGGCTTGATGCGCAAGCGTTGATCACCGTCAACCACGCTTTGGTCTTGAGACGTATTGTCGCGGTTGCGCCAGGAAGGCGCGTGTTAGCCTAGCGCGCACAAGAGAACTGTACTGAACGGAATGCCGAGCCTATGACCGCGAACCTGTCCCCGCAACACCCCACGCCTGACGAACACGAACACCTCGAACGCAGCCTCTCCAACCGCCATATCCAGCTGATCGCCATCGGTGGCGCCATCGGTACCGGGCTGTTCATGGGCTCGGGCAAGACCATCAGCCTCGCCGGCCCGTCGATCATCTTCGTCTACATGATCATCGGCTTCATGCTGTTCTTCGTCATGCGCGCCATGGGCGAACTGCTGCTGTCGAACCTGGAATACAAGTCGTTCATCGACTTCTCCGCCGACCTGCTCGGTCCCTGGGCGGGCTATTTCACCGGCTGGACCTACTGGTTCTGCTGGATCATCACCGGTATCGCCGACGTCATTGCCATCTCCGCCTACTCACAGTTCTGGTTTCCCGACCTGCCCCAGTGGGCACCGGCGCTGGCCTGCGTCGGCCTGCTGCTGTCGCTGAACCTGATCACGGTGAAGATGTTCGGCGAGATCGAGTTCTGGTTCGCCATGATCAAGATCGTCGCGATTCTCGCCCTGGTCGGCACCGGCCTGTACATGGTCCTGGTTGGCTTCGAATCGCCCGCCGGACGTACCGCCAACCTGGCCAACCTGTGGAACGATGACGGCATGTTCCCCCATGGCCTGATGGGCTTCTTCGCCGGTTTCCAGATTGCCGTGTTTGCCTTCGTCGGTATCGAGCTGGTGGGTACCACTGCCGCCGAAGCGAAGAACCCCGAGCGCACCCTGCCGCGCGCGATCAACTCGATTCCGGTGCGGATCATCATCTTCTACGTGCTGGCGCTGATCACCATCATGGTGGTGACGCCATGGCGTGACGTGGTACCGGGCAAGAGCCCGTTCGTTGAACTGTTCGTGCTGGCGGGCCTGCCTGCGGCGGCGAGCATCATCAACTTCGTGGTGCTGACCTCGGCCGCCTCTTCGGCCAACAGCGGTGTGTTCTCCACCAGCCGCATGCTGTTCGGCCTGGCCCAGCAAGGCGATGCCCCACGCAGCTTCGAGCACCTGTCCAGCCGCAAGGTACCGGCCAACGGCCTGTACTTCTCCTGCACCTGCCTGTTGCTCGGCGCGGCGCTGATGTACGTGATTCCGGACCTGATCGAAGCCTTCACCCTGGTGACCACGGTGTCGGCGATCCTGTTCATGTTCGTCTGGACCCTGATCCTGCTGTCGTACCTGAGCTTCCGCAAAAACCGCCCGGCCCTGCATCAGGCGTCGAAGTACAAGATGCCCGGTGGACGCTTGATGTGCTACGTGTGCCTGACTTTCTTCGCCTTCATCCTGGTGCTGCTGAGCCTGGAGAGCGACACCCGTCAGGCATTGATCGTCACGCCGCTGTGGTTCCTGTTGCTGGCCGTGACCTATCAGTTCGTGCGGCGCAATCGCCAAGCGTTGGCGACCCAGCAGAACTGACCCCCAGCCGGTTGCGCACCAGCGCGGCGCAACCGGCTGCACCGCCTCCCCCGTTCAGCCCCAGGCCGGTGCAAGTATTCGTCTCCCCGCCCCTCAATGCCCGTGCCAGAGCCCTCGACGGTTCCGGCACAGCCCTTGCTAAAGCTCTCTCCCGAAGTCGCCATCTGCCTTACCCGCACATTCGAACTCAACGGAGAGAGCACTATGAAGCGTCGCAGTCTGATCAAGGCCTTCACCCTCAGCGCGTCCATCGCGGCGATGGGCCTTAGCTGGAGTATCCAGGCCGCCGAGACCATCAAGGTCGGCATCCTGCATTCGCTGTCCGGGACCATGGCGATTTCCGAGACCTCGCTCAAGGACATGGCCTTGATGACCATCGAGCAGATCAACGCCAAAGGCGGCGTCAACGGCAAACTGCTGGAGCCGGTAGTGGTCGATCCGGCGTCGAACTGGCCGCTGTTCGCCGAGAAAGGCCGCCAGCTGCTGACCCAGGACAAGGTCGCAGTGGTGTTCGGTTGCTGGACCTCGGTGTCACGCAAATCGGTGCTGCCGGTGTTCGAGGAGCTCAACGGCCTGCTGTTCTACCCGGTGCAGTACGAAGGCGAAGAAATGTCGCCGAACGTGTTCTACACCGGCGCCGCGCCGAACCAGCAGGCGATCCCGGCGGTGGAATACCTGATGAGCGAAGAAGGCGGCGCGGCCAGGCGATACTTCCTGCTCGGCACCGACTATGTCTATCCACGCACCACCAACAAGATCCTGCGCGCCTTCCTGCACAGCAAGGGCGTGGCCGACAAGGACATCGAGGAGGTCTACACGCCGTTTGGCCACAGCGACTATCAAACCATCGTCGCCAACATCAAGAAGTTCTCCGCAGGCGGCAAGACGGCGGTGATCTCCACGGTCAACGGCGACTCCAACGTGCCGTTCTACAAGGAACTGGCCAACCAGGGCCTGAAAGCCACCGACGTGCCGGTGGTGGCCTTCTCCGTGGGTGAAGAAGAGCTGCGCGGGATCGATACCAAGCCGTTGGTGGGGCACCTGGCAGCATGGAACTACTTCGAGTCGGTGGACAACCCGGTCAACAGCCAGTTCGTCACCGACTGGAAAGCCTACGCCAAAGCCAAGAACCTGCCGGGCGCCGACAAGGCGGTGACCAACGATCCGATGGAAGCCACCTACGTCGGTATCCATATGTGGGCCCAGGCAGTCGAGAAGGCTGGCACCACCGATGTCGACAAGGTCCGCGAAGCCCTGGCCGGGCAGACGTTCAAAGCACCCTCGGGCTACACCCTGACCATGGACAAGACCAACCACCACCTGCACAAGCCGGTGATGATCGGCGAGATCCAGGATGACGGGCAGTTCAATGTGGTCTGGGAGACCGAGCAGCCGCTGCGGGCACAGCCGTGGAGCCCGTTCATTCCGGGCAATGACAAGCGGCCGGATTATGCGGTGAAAGGTAACTGAGAAGCGGGGCCGCTGTGCGCCCCATCGCCGGCAAAGCCAGCTCCCACAATGTTCGGTGCATACAGTACCTGTGGGAGCTGGCATTGCCGGCGATGAGGCCAACAAGAACACCACAAGGAAACCCTCATGCCCAAGGCTCTCCTGCGCCTTTTCCTCGGCCTCCTGCTATTGCTGCCCCTGGCCGCCCAGTCCAGCGACGCCGACTACTTCATTGCCGCCAAGACCAACGAGCAGGCGCGCCTGCTTCAGGACTGGGCAGCACAACCCGACCCGGCCCGCCTCGAACTGCTGACTTCCCTGCAGCAAGGCCGCCTCAGCGCCAGCGACAACCGCAAACTGCGCCTGAACAATCGCTTACGCGGGCTTGTGGACAATGCCCTGGCCAGCCATCAGTTGCTCAGCGACGACACCAAGATGCGCCTGGCCGCTGCTCAGCAACTGCAAAAAAGCGCCCAGCCGGCGCAAGTCGCCTTCCTCGACCGGCGCTTCGCCAGCGAAACCGATGCCGCCGTGCATGCGGCCCTCGGCCTGGCTCTGGCCAACCTGCAACTGGCAGCCAGCGACCCGGCGGTACGCCTGGCCGCCGTACGTCTGCTCGGTGAAACCGGCGACCCGATGGCCCGCACCCGCCTCGAATCGCTGCTTGAACCCGGCGTGGAAACCGACGCCAGTGTCCGCACCGCCGCCGAAACCAGCCTGGCCCAAGTCAAGCGCAAGCTGCTGGTCGGTGAACTGCTCGGCCAGGCCTTCAGCGGCCTGTCGCTGGGCTCGATCCTGCTGTTGGCCGCCCTGGGCCTGGCGATCACCTTCGGCCTGCTCGGGGTGATCAACATGGCCCACGGCGAGATGCTGATGCTCGGCGCTTACGCCACCTATGTGGTGCAGGTGCTGATCCAGCGCTACGCACCAAGCGCCATCGAGTTCTATCCGCTGATTGCCCTGCCGGTGGCGTTCGCCGTCAGTGCCGGGGTCGGCATGCTGCTGGAACGCACGGTGATCCGTCACTTGTACGGCCGCCCGCTGGAAACCCTGCTGGCGACCTGGGGCATCAGCCTGATCCTGATCCAGGCCATCCGCTTGCTGTTTGGCGCGCAGAACGTTGAAGTGGCCAATCCCGGCTGGCTCTCCGGCGGCATTCAGGTGCTGCCGAACCTGGTCCTGCCCTACAGCCGCATAGTGATCATCGGCTTCGCCCTGTTCGTGGTGTTGCTGACCTGGCTACTGCTCAACCGCACACGCCTGGGCCTGAACGTGCGCGCCGTCACCCAGAACCGCAACATGGCCGCCTGCTGCGGCGTGCCCACCGGGCGCGTGGACATGCTCGCCTTTGGCCTCGGGTCGGGCATCGCCGGGCTCGGCGGCGTGGCCCTGAGCCAGATCGGCAACGTCGGCCCGGACCTGGGCCAGAGCTACATCATCGATTCCTTCCTGGTGGTGGTACTCGGTGGCGTCGGGCAACTGGCCGGCAGCCTCTGGGCCGCCTTCGGCTTAGGGATAGCCAACAAACTGCTGGAGCCGCAGATCGGTGCGGTGCTCGGCAAGATCCTCATCCTTGCGCTGATCATTCTGTTCATCCAGAAGCGCCCGCAAGGCCTCTTCGCCCTCAAGGGACGGGTAATCGACTGATGAACCAGCCTCTGCTTGTTACCGCCAGCCAGAAGGCCGGCCCGCGCTGGACTGTGGCCATTGCTGCTGTTGTCCTGCTGGTGCTGCTGGCCCTGCCCTTGCTGTCGTTGCTGCCCGACGGGCACGGCCTGCAGGTCTCGGCCTATACCCTGACCCTGGTCGGCAAGATCCTCTGCTACGCCATTGTCGCCCTGGCGCTGGATCTGGTCTGGGGCTATGCCGGATTGCTGTCGCTGGGCCACGGGCTATTCTTCGCCCTCGGCGGCTATGCCATGGGCATGTACCTGATGCGCGAGGCGGCGGGCGATGGCCTGCCGGCGTTCATGACCTTCCTGTCGTGGACCGATCTGCCCTGGTACTGGGCCGGCACCCAGCACTTCGCCTGGGCCCTGTGCCTGGTGGTGCTGGCGCCCGGATTGCTGGCCTTGGTGTTCGGCTTCTTCGCCTTCCGCTCACGGATCAAGGGCGTGTATTTCTCGATCATGACCCAGGCCCTGACCTTCGCCGGCATGCTCTTGTTCTTTCGCAACGAGACCGGGTTTGGCGGCAACAACGGCTTCACCAACTTTCGCAGCATCCTCGGTTTTCCGATCACTGCGCCAAGCACCCGCGCAGTGCTGTTCCTGCTGACCGTCGCGCTGCTGGTGGTCAGCCTGTACCTCGGCTGGCGCCTGGCCCGGAGCAAGTTCGGCCGGGTCCTGACCGCGCTGCGCGATGCCGAGAACCGGCTGATGTTCTGTGGCTACGACCCACGGGGTTTCAAGCTGTTCGTCTGGGTGCTCAGCGCCGTGCTCTGCGGCCTGGCTGGCGCGCTCTACGTACCGCAGGTGGGCATCATCAACCCCAGTGAAATGTCGCCGACCAACTCCATCGAAGCCGCCGTGTGGGTGGCCCTCGGCGGGCGCGGCACCCTGATCGGCCCGTTGCTCGGCGCCGGTCTGGTCAATGGCATGAAGAGCTGGTTCACCGTGGCGTTTCCCGAGTACTGGCTGTTCTGCCTGGGGGCGCTGTTCATTGTGGTCACCTTGTACCTGCCCAAAGGCGTGGTCGGCCTGCTGAAGAAAAAGGGGGAGCAATGAGAGCCATACCACTGCCACCGGTGCACCCGGAATTCATGCTCGAACCGATCCTCGACGCCGGCAGCGGCCGCGATGCCATCGGCCTTGGCCAGGTGCGCGGCGCAGGCCTGGATGCCCGTCACGGCACAGTCCTGACACTGGAGGACATCAGCGTCAGCTTCGACGGCTTCAAGGCACTCAATGCGTTGAATCTGTACATCGGCGTCGGCGAATTGCGCTGCATCATCGGCCCTAACGGCGCGGGTAAAACCACCCTCATGGATGTGATCACCGGCAAGACCCGCCCCAGCAGCGGCAAGGCCTGGTTCGGCGATACCCTCGACCTGACGCGCATGAGCGAAGTACAGATCGCCCAGGCCGGCATCGGGCGCAAGTTCCAGAAGCCGACGGTGTTCGAGGCCTTGAGTGTGTTCGAGAACCTGGAACTGGCGCAGAAGACCGACAAGTCGGTACTCGCCAGCCTGGTTGCACGTTTGAGTGGCGAACAAAGGGACCGTATCGACGAAATCCTCCAGACCATTCGCCTGACCGCCTCTGCTCAACGCCCGGCGGGGTTGCTCTCGCACGGCCAGAAGCAGTTCCTCGAGATCGGCATGCTGCTGATGCAAGACCCGCAATTGCTGCTGCTCGACGAGCCGGTGGCAGGCATGACCGACGCTGAAACCGAGTTCACCGCCGAACTGTTCAAGGGCCTGGCCGGCAAGCATTCGCTGATGGTCGTCGAGCACGACATGGGCTTTGTCGGCAGCATTGCCGACCATGTCACCGTGCTGCACCAGGGCAGCGTGTTGGCCGAAGGTTCGCTGGAGCAGGTGCAGGCTGACGATCGGGTCATTGAAGTTTACCTGGGGCGGTGACCGCATCGCCGGCAAGGCCGGCTCCCACAGGGGCCAGCTCTCCAATCTGTGGGAGCTGGCCTTGCCAGCGATGAGGCCAGTACAGACAACAAACGGACAACAGACATGCTGAAAATCGACTCACTGCACCAATACTACGGCGGCAGCCACATCCTGCGCGGTCTGTCTTTCGAGGCCAGGGTCGGCGAAGTGACCTGCCTGCTGGGCCGCAACGGCGTCGGCAAGACCACCCTGCTGCGCTGCCTGATGGGCCTGCTGCCCACCCGCGAAGGCAGCGTGCACTGGGAGGGCCAGGCCATCACCGCACTCAAGCCGCATCAACGGGTGCAAGCCGGTATCGCCTACGTACCCCAGGGCCGGGAGATCTTCCCGCGCCTGAGCGTCGAAGAAAACCTGCTGATGGGCCTGTCGCGCTTCAGCGCCAGCCAGGCCAGAAGCGTCCCGCCGTTCATCTACGAACTCTTCCCGGTACTGCTGCAGATGAAACACCGCCGTGGCGGTGACCTCTCCGGTGGCCAGCAACAGCAACTGGCGATCGGCCGCGCCCTGGCCAGCCAGCCACGCCTGCTGATCCTCGATGAGCCAACCGAAGGCATCCAGCCCTCGGTGATCAAGGAAATTGGCGCGGTCATCAGCAAACTGGCCGCCCGTGGCGACATGGCCATCCTTCTGGTCGAGCAGTTCTACGACTTTGCCGCCGAACTTGCCGACCAGTACCTGGTGATGTCGCGCGGCGAAATCGTCCAGGCCGGACGCGGTGGAAACATGGAAGCCGAAGGTGTGCGCGGGCTGGTAACCATTTAACCTGACAACACTTCGTAGACGTTCGAGAAGCTGCCATGACTTACCTGATTCGTGATGCCGTAACTGCCGATCTGCCGGGCATTCGCGACATCTACAACGACGCCGTGCTCAACACCACGGCGATCTGGAATGAACAACCCGTTGATCTAGCCAATCGCCAGGCCTGGTTCGACGCCCGCCAGGCCCAGCGCTACCCGATCCTGGTAGCCGTGGACGCAGCCGCAGGCGACGACGTGCTTGGCTATGCTTCATTCGGCGACTGGCGGCCCTTCGAAGGCTTTCGCCATACCGTCGAGCACTCGGTGTACATCCGCAGCGACCAGCGCGGCAACGGTCTGGGCCCGAAACTGATGGCGGCCTTGATCGAGCGCGCACGCGCCTGTGACAAGCATGTCCTGGTCGCTGCCATCGAAAGCGGCAATGCCGCCTCGATCCGTTTGCACGAGCGTCTGGGTTTCACCCTCAACGGGCAGATGCCCCAGGTCGGGGTGAAGTTCGGTCGCTGGCTCGACCTGACATTTATGCAGTTGATCCTCAACCCCGGCGCGCCCCCACGCTCAACGGAGTGAAGTTCCATGAATGCAGCGCAACTCAATCGTGTCACCGCTGAAGGCTTTGCCTACTACCGCGACGGCCTGATGGCGCTGTTGCTGGATGCCGTCGCGCACGACGCTTCGGTGGGCTTTCTGGCGGACCTCGATACACAGCAGGCCAACAGCTATCTCGATGAAGTGAAACAGCGCCTGGTCAGCGGCGAGCTGCTGCTGTGGGTGGTCGGCAAAGACAAGGAAGTGCTGGGCAGTGTGCAGTTGGGGCTGTGCCAGAAGCTCAACGGCTTGAAACGCGCCGAAGTGCAGAAACTGCTGGTGCACAGCGCAGCGCGCCACCGGGGTCTGGGGCTGCAACTGATGCAGGCCCTGGAAGCGGCGGCGCGGCAGAAACAGCGCAGTACCTTGTATCTGGATACCGAGGCGGGGTCGGGGGCAGAGGCGTTCTATCAGTCGCTGGGGTATATCAAGGCGGGAGAAATTCCGGAATACGCCTGTGGGCCGGATGGCACTTATCGGCCGACGGCGTTGTATTACAAATTGCTGTAAGGCTTGGGGGCCAATCGCCGGCAAGGCCGGCTCCCACAAGGAGGGTGCTTGCCCTGTGGGAGCTGGCCTTGCCAGCGATCGAGCTCGAAGCGCTCGCAGTGACTCAACCCTGCAAAAACCTGCCCAAGCGCTGCCTGAGCATACTGTTCTCACTACGCAGTTGCTGAACCTCCTCCAGCAACTCCAGGGCCAGCGCCACCCCTTCCCACTCCAGGTGCAAATCGTGATGCAGCTTGGCCGCGCGCTTGGCCAGCACCGGCGCCTGATCGTCAAACAGCCAGTCTTCCGGTGTTCGCCCGGAAGGCTCGACAATGCCGTGTTCGACGATTTCGATCACGTAGGCCGCCGGCAGATCGGCTTCCTGACAGAGGGTCTGCATGTCCAGTTGAACGATCAGGGTACTGCTCATGGTCAGCTACTCCATTGTGTCCTCGGATTGAACGCGGCCTGCTCCGACAGCTTGGTCCACAGCTCGCGGGCGGCGGCATCGGACTGGCTCGGCATCACCACTTTCAACTGTGCGTACAGGTCGCCACGCTGGCCCTGCTTGTTGCTCAGGCCCATGCCTTTGATGCGCAGGCGTTGGCCGTTCTGACTGTCCGGACGGATGGTCAGGTTGACCTTGCCGGTCAGGGTCGGCATCGCCACCTTGGTACCCAGCGCGGCTTCCCAGGGCGCCAGCGGCACGGTGATGATCAGGTCATGACCTTCGACATCGAACAGCGGATGCGGTGCCATGCGAATGGTCAGGAACAGGTCGCCGTTGGCGCCACCGCCGATCCCCGGTGCTCCCTGGCCCTTGAGGCGGATCTTCTCGCCATCGCTGACCCCGGCCGGGATCTTCACGTTCAGGGTTTTGGTGGTGAAGCCGGTACGCTGGCCATTGGCGTTGTGCTGCGGGACCTGGAAGCTGATCTGCTTCGATTCCGCAGACAGGGTTTCCTCAAGGAAAATCGCCAGTTCCATTTCCACGTCCTGCCCTCGCCGACCGCTGCTGCGTTGCTGGCCGCGGCCAAAAGGGTTGCCGTTGCCACCACGTGCACCGAAGATCGAGCTGAAGAAGTCGGAAAAATCGCCGCCTTCGAAACCGCCGGAACTGCGGCTTTCCCAGCCAGGCGGGCCCTGGAAGGGCCGGCCGTGCTGGCCGTATTTGCGCAGTTCGTCGTATTCAGCGCGTTTTTCCGGGCTGCTCAAGGCCTCGTAGGCTTCATTGGCCTCTTTGAATTTTTCCTCGGCGTCGCGCTCTTTGCTGACGTCGGGGTGATACTTGCGCGCAAGCTTGCGGTAGGCGGTCTTGATCGCCTTGTCGTCCGCAGTCGGCTCTACGCCCAGTATCTTGTAATAGTCTTTGAAGTCCATCTAAGGAATCACCGTAAAGTTGTTCAATGCTTCTGAAGATTGGGGTCAAGCATAGCCTTTCAAGGTGCCCTTGGGTTTGCTGTAAAGCAGATAATCGGTCTTGATTCTGCTGGCCACTGGCATAAACTGCGCGGCCGTTTTTCCCCCGGAAGTACAACCCATGAGTGACGCATCCCCGGCCCGTGCCTGCGGCATCGACTTCGGCACCTCCAACTCCACCGTCGGCTGGCATCGCCCGGGCGTGGAGTCGTTGATCGCCCTGGAAGACGGCAAGATCACCCTGCCGTCGGTGGTGTTCTTCAACATCGAGGAGCGCCGCCCGGTCTACGGCCGGCTGGCCCTGCACGAATACCTCGAAGGTTACGAAGGCCGGCTGATGCGCTCGCTCAAGAGCCTGCTGGGTTCCAAGCTGATCAAGCACGACACCAGCGTGCTCGGCACCGCCCTGCCGTTCAAGGACCTGCTGGGCATGTTCATCGGCGAGCTGAAGAAACGCGCCGAAGCCAATGCCGGCAGGGCCTTCGATGAAGTGGTGCTGGGTCGCCCGGTGCATTTCGTCGATGACGACCAGGCCGCCGACCAGGAAGCCGAAGACACCCTGGCCGAAGTGGCCCGCAAAATCGGCTTCAAGGAAGTCTCCTTCCAGTACGAGCCGATTGCCGCGGCCTTCGACTACGAGTCAAACATTCAGGGCGAAGAGCTGGTACTGATCGTCGACATCGGCGGCGGTACCTCGGACTTCTCCCTGGTACGCCTGGCGCCTGAACGGCACATGCTCGATGACCGCCATGCCGACATTCTCGCCACCGGCGGTGTGCACATCGGCGGTACCGACTTCGACAAGCAATTGAGCCTGCAGGGCGTGATGCCGCTGTTCGGCTATGGCAGCCGGATGAAAAGCGGCGCCTTCATGCCGACCAGCCACCACATGAACCTGGCCACCTGGCACACGATCAACTCGGTGTACTCGCAAAAATCCCAGCTGGCCCTGGGCAGCATGCGCTACGACATCGAAGACACCGACGGCATCGACCGTTTGTTCAAACTGATCGAACAGCGCGCCGGTCACTGGCTGGCGATGGAAGTGGAAGAAACCAAGATCGAACTGACCCACAACGAGCGTCGCCTGGTCGATCTCAAGCGGGTTGAGTCGGGGCTGAGCGTCGAGCTGACCCGGGCGCTGTTCGAAGAGTCGATCGACAACCTGCTCGAACGCGTGCGTGGCAGTGTCAGCGAGCTGTTGAACAAGGCCGGTGTCGGCGTTGCCCAGGTTGATACGGTGTTCTTTACCGGCGGTTCCAGCGGCATTCCGGCGCTGCGCCAGAGCGTGGCGGCGATGCTGCCGAATGCGCGGCATGTCGAAGGCAACATCTTCGGCAGTATCGGCAGTGGTTTGGCGATCGAAGCCCGCAAGCGTTACGGTTGAGGTTTCCGGGGTCGCGATGCGGCCCTTTCGCCGGCAACGCCGGCTCCCACAATAGACCTGTATCGACCAGACCTGTGGGAGCCGGCCTTGCCGGCGATAAGCCTCACACCAGCTCAGCCTGGCGCAGCTCGCTCTTCAGGTAGGCATAGTAGATCGGCCCCGCCACCACCCCCGGCAACCCGAACGCCGCCTCACACACCAGCATCGCCAACAACAGTTCCCAGGACTTGGCGCTGATCTGCCCGCCGACAATCCGCGCGTTGAGGAAGTACTCGACCTTGTGGATAACAATCAGATAGCCCAGCGCCGCCATCGCCACCCAGATCGACAGCGACAGCCCGACGATGGTGATCAGGGTGTTGGACATCAGGTTGCCGATCACCGGCAACAGGCCCAGCAGGAAGGTCAGCACGATCAGGGTCTTGGTCAGCGGCAGGTGCACGCCGAACATCGGCAACACCACGGCCAGGAAGATCCCGGTGAAAAAGGTGTTGAGCAGGGAAATCTTGATCTGCGCGAAGACGATGTTGCGAAATGCCTGGACCAGCAGTGCCAGGCGATTGAACAGCGCCGCGGCCAACGGCTTGCGCCGGGAAATATCCGGGATGCGCTGCAAGGCGACGATGGCCCCGAGGATCATCCCGATCAGCAGGGTGACGAACATGTGCGCCGCTCCCTTGCCGACCAGTTGCAGTTCACCCAGATGGGTCTTCAGCCACTCGCCAATGGCGACCTTGAACTCCGCCGCGCTGGCCGGCAGGTAGGCATCGACGAACGGCGGTAACTGGCCACGGGCCTGATCGACCAGGAGCATGAACTTGTCCAGCGAGGCGCCGGGATTCTCGGCTTCGTGCAGGAGAAAACTGATCGCACCGGCAAACAACAAGGTCAAGGTGCTGACCACCAGGGTGCCGAGCAATGCCACCGCCAGCCAGCGCGCGCGCTCGCCGGCGATCAGGTGCTGCAGTTTGGGGGTAAGCATGTTGACCAGTTCGAACACCAGCAGGCCTGCCAGCAGGCTCGGCAACAGCTTGAGCGGCAACGCCAGCAACAGGCCGGCGAAGACGATGATCCAACTGGCCATTTTGATCTGGCGCGGGGTAAAGGTCATACAACCTCAAGGGCAACTGCAGGAAAAAACGCAGTCTGCCAGCCTTCACCGGACAGGCATAGTGGCAGTGCGGGCCTGACGCCGATATTGCTCAGGCGTGCAGTGGGCATGACGCTGAAACATGGCGATAAACGCCGAGGGGCTGCTGTAGCCAAGGTCGAAGGCAATCTGCTGGATCGGCAGGTTCTGCTCCAGCGCATCGATGGCCCGCAGAAAGCGCAGGCGCAGGCGCCACTCACCAAAGCTGATGCCCAGCTCGCGCAGAAACTGCCGGGCCAGGGTGCGCTCACTGACATGCACGCTCGCCGCCCATTCGGCCAACGGCCGGTTGTCCCCGGGCTCAGCGTGCAAGGCCTGCAATACGCCATCCAGGCCGGCGCTGCGGGCATAGGGCAGAAAGCAGGTCTGGGTCGGGGCCAGGCGCAGCTGGTCGATCAGCACCTGAGCCAGGCGGCGGTCGGCTTCATCCTCGGGAACCTTCACGTCGCGCCGGGCAAAGTCGCCGAGGATGGCCTTGAGAATCTCACTGATCACCAGCGTGCAGGGTTGCGTCGGTAATCCCTGGCACAAGGCGCGGTCCAGATAGACCGAGCGGTAGACGATGGCCTGAGGGTTGTAGCAGCTGTGTTCGGTGTCCGGCGGCACCCACACCGCGTAGTGCGGCGGCGAGACAAAGCGCTGGCCGGCGATCTCCAGGTGCATGATGCCGTGGGCCGCATAGTTGAGCTGGCCCCAGGCATGGCTGTGCGCGGCACTGTGCGTGTCGGCCCCGAACTCGTCGTAACGAAAGTACACCGGCGCCGGCAAGGCTGCGAATTGCGGGATGTTGAGGTATTTGCGCTGCATGCTGTCTGGATCGATGGGCAGGTTGTCTGGATGCAAGTATAGCTAGCAAGACAGACAGTGGATAATAGTGCCCTGTACCTACACGAGTTCCTGCGTCATGAATTATGCGTTTCCTTTGCTGGCCATCCTGATCTGGGCCGGCAACACGGTAGTCACCAAGATGTCGGCCGGGGCGATTTTTCCCGCCGAGATCGGTTTCTACCGCTGGCTGCTGGCCGGTCTGTTGTTCACCCCGTTCCTGCTGCGGCCGATGCTGCGCAACTGGGCCGAAATCCGCCGCAACCTGGGCAAGATCTTCATCCTCGGCGTGCTGGGCATGGCGGTGTACCAGAGCCTGGCCTACTTCGCCGCCGCCATCACCAGCGCGACCAACATGGGCATCATTCTGTCGCTGATGCCGTTGATGTCGCTGGCTCTGGCGATCATCAGCCTGGGCCAGCGCCTGACCTTCGGCGCGCTGATCGGTGCCGTGGTGTCCTTTGTCGGGGTGCTGGTGGTGGTGTCGGCCGGCGACCTCGGTGCCTTGCTGCATCATGGCGTCAATGGTGGCGACGCCATGATGCTGATCGCCACCCTGGCCTATGCGCTGTACAGCACCTTGCTGAAAAAGTGGCAACTGCGCCTGCCTCCCCTGCTCCTGCTTTATCTGCAGGTGCTGGTGGCGATTGTTGTGCTATTCCCGTTATTCCTGTTCTCGGACAGGACCGGCCTTGGCCCGGGCAATATCGGCCTGGTGCTGTACGCCTGCGTACTGGCCTCGATGGTCGCGCCGCTGGCCTGGATGCAGGCCGTCAGCCGCCTGGGGCCAAGCCGTACCACGCTGTTTTTCAACCTGTTGCCTGCGATCACCGCAGTGATCGCAGCCGTGGTGCTCGATGAACAGTTGGCGCGCTATCACCTGTTCGGCGGTCTGTTGACCCTGGCCGGGGTGATTCTCGCCGAACGCTGGAAAACGCCCATCCGCCCGACCCCGGTTACAGCCCCGCAGCCTTGAGCCGCGCCGCATGCTCGGTGAACAGGCGCACCGGGTCGGCGCCCTTGCCCACCGCACCGAGTGACTGATTGACGATGTCCAGGTGGTCGAGCGGATAGTCATCGCCGATCACCTGGCCCAGGTGCGAGCTGTAGCGACCGACCATGCCGTCGCACTGCCCGGCCTCATGGACGAAGGTCCGGGCAAACAGGCGGCAGAAGCGATTGCTGCCGTCCAGGCGGTTCAGGCCCTTGTCGGTCAGCCCCGGCTGCAAGGTGCCGGACCAGGAGTAGTAACGCACGCTGTTGACCTCGGCGGGCCCCTCCCCGCCCCAGGTGCTGGGCAGGCCCTGTGGATAAGCCTGATTGAACAAGGCCACGCCAGCGCGGGTCAGCGAATGGTGCGAGGCATGCACGTCAATCGGCAGCTTTGGCCCGCGCCAGCCGGTTTCCAGCCAGCCCATCAACACCCCCAGGCCATGCAGCAGGGCCTTGAGCAAGCGCCCACGGGCAGAATCGGCGGGGTAATGCTCAAGCAGGTAATCCGCCAGCTCCGAGCCGTGATTGGGCCCGGCGATCGAAGTCACCGACGCCACCCACTCCGGGCGCCTGGCCGCCGCATAGCGTGCTGTCAGCGCACCCTGGCTGTGGCCGAGCAGGTTGACCTTGTCGGCACCTGTGCGCTGGCGGATGTCGGCGATGATCTGCAACAACTGCTCGCCACGCACTTCAGTGGCATTGAGTGGCGACACCTGAATGGCAAAAACCCTGGCCCCGCCCCGGCGCAAGGCCGAGACAATGCCGAACCAGTAGGGATAGAGCAGCAGGCGGACAAAGCCGAGCATGCCCGGCACCAGTACCAGTGGATAACGCGTGGCAAGCGTTTGGGCCATGGCTGCATTCTCCGTTCCGTGGACAGTCGGCCCACCCTACAGGTACTTCCGTTGCAATCGCAATCGAACTCCCGACGCGCGCCGCGGTTCCAACCCTGTACAACCTGTCAGCCGGGAGATGAGCATGAACACCGTTGCACTGACCGATGTGAAAACCCTGCGTGAACGCGCTCGTCAGCATGTCGAGCAAGGCGCCGTGACCGAGGGTTACAACGCCGACCGGGAGAAGATTCTGCGTCTGCTCAACGAGTCGCTGGCCACCGAGTGGGTCTGCGCCCTGCGCTACAAACGCCACTACTACATGGCCAGCGGGATAAAGGCCAGTGTCGCTGCCGAGGAGTTTCTGGAGCACGCCACCCAGGAACTGGAGCATGCCGACAAGCTGGCCGAACGCATCGTGCAGCTGGGCGGTGAGCCGGACCTGAACCCGGACAACCTGAGCAAGAACTCCCACGCCCAATACGTGGCCGGCAAGAACCTCAAGGAAATGGTGCTCGAAGACCTGGTTGCCGAACGGATCGCCATCGACAGCTACCGCGAGATCATCCAGTACATCGGCGAAGCAGACCCAACGACCCGGCGCATCTTCGAAGACATTCTGGCCCAGGAAGAAGAGCACGCCGACGATATGGCGGATTTACTCAAGGGGCTTTGAGACTGATCGCGGGGCAAGCCCGCTCCCACAGGTTTTAGATCTGCCAGTGGGAGCGGGCTTGCCCCGCGATGCTTTTAACCAGCCTTCACCGTCCGCGGCGCCTTCCCGGCCTTCATCTGCTCAAGCAGCGGCGTGCACTGATTCGGCACATCACCGCCAGGTGCCACCAACGCCAGCAGGCCCGCCGCCGGGCCAACCACCACCCCCAACGCGACCATACCCGCCCCCCGCAAGGCCAGCGGCACCGCCTGTACGCCGGCGCTGGGCTTGGCAAACGGACCACGCACATACAAAGGCGAACGCAGCGAGAACAAGCGCAGGCCCTTGGACTCGGGATTGATCTTCAGGTCCAGCTGCTCACTGGCGAAGTTGGCGGTGCCATTGATGTAGATGATCGCGTTCTCGGTGTCGAAGACGAACAGGCGAGTGGTCGCCAGACCCTCCTTGATAGCGAAATCAGCGGCCGCACAGTTGATCTTCACTTCCTTGTCACCGAACAACTGGCCCACCACATAGTTGCCCACGTTCAGCCCGGCGATTTCCATCAGACCACGGCTGATGGCGCCATCGTTGATCAACATCTTCAGGTCGCCATTGGCAGTGGCCAGCAACGCCGCCACCGAATTACCGCGGCCACTGAGGTCGGCGTCGCCATTGAGCTGACCGAAGCTGGTTTTCATCGGCTCGAAGGTCGGGAACAGCTGCTTGAGCTTGAAACCACGCGCGCTGAGCTGGGCGCGGCCTTGCAGCGGCGCCGTGCGGCCATCCAGGCGAATCTGAGCATCAAGGGTGCCACCGGCCACGCCAAAACGCAGCGGCGCCAGGCGCAGCACGCCATCATCGAGGACAAAGTGACTGGAGAGGTCGTTGAACGGCAACGCCTGGTTGTGCACGATGCGTTTGCCACTGAAGGTCACGTCGGCGTCCATGGTCCGCCAGCGCTCGGTGCGAAATTCCTCGACCGGCAGGACCTTGCCTGCCGGTTGCTTGCTGGCGCCGCCGCGGGCTTTCTGTTCGGCGTTGGAGTCGGCACCGATCAGCGGCGCGAGGTCTTTGAACAGCAACTGATTGGACACCAGGTTGCCACTGAGCTTGGGCCGCGGCTGGCTGGAGACGAACGTCAGATCGCCATGGATATCACTGTCACCGATCTTGCCGTTGAAGCCCTCGTAGCGAAACAGTGCACCACCGGGCTCATGCAGCTTGGCCACCAGGTGCCCGTCGGTGGAATACGCCGGCGAATCCGGCAGGGTCACCCCCGTCAACGGATACAGGTTGCCCAGGCTCGCGCCCGAGAGCCGCAGGCGCAGATCGAGGGCGCCCAGGTTGCGCGGATCGGTCAGGGTGCCGGCCAGCGCGATACGGGTATCGGCGATCTGCATGTCGGCCTGCAACGGGAACGGCAGGCTTGCATCCTGCAGCGCCAGCAGGCCGCCGATCTTGCCGTTGCCGGAGAGCGGCTGGCCTTTGTAGCGCCCTTTGACCTTGAGGGCAAAGGCATAATCCTGGGCGGTAGTGCTTTTCTGCGCCGTGGCCTTGCCGACAATATCGGCGAATGGGATCGGCTTGCCCAACGGATCGATAACGATATCCAGGCTGGTTTTCAACGTCTGGTCGTCAAGGCTGACCTGGCCTTTGTCGAAACCGATGGCACCGATATCCAGCACCCATCCGGAAGGCTCGGCCTGCTCATCCTGGGCAGCGAAATCGAAGGTCCAGTTGGCCCGCCCATCGGCCAGGCGCTTGAGCGTGGCGGTGGGCTGATTGAGATCGATGCGCGGAATGACAATTTGCTGAAACAGCAGCGGCAGGGGTGCCAGGCGAAACTCGACACGCTTGAGAGCAGCCATCTGCGGCTCCTTGAGCCAGTCCGGGTTGCCCAGGGTCAGGTCTTCGGCGATGAAGCGCGGCCAGGGAAGCCAGGCCCGCCAACCACCCTGCTGCGGCTCGCGTTGCCAAACCACGGCGAGGTTACCGTTGATAGCGAAGGGCCGCTGCAGCGCTTCGGAGACTTTGGCATTGAGGGTCGGTTTGACCCGGTTCCAGTCGAACGTCGCGATGACGATTACCAGTAAGGTCACGATCAGCAACAGGCTGGCGAGGGTCCAGGTGAGGATTCTGGCGGGACGCGTCATTGCATGATTCTCCTGACGCCCATAAAGCACTGATGGGCGTATTGATGGCACTTAGTCATCGGACTGCTGAAAAGCCGAGGGGTTTAACTGGCGATGGGTGTTTTCGCTTTTTTCCTGACTTTTTTCTCGGTTTTCCATCAATCAGGCTTGCCGGTCCTTGCCTTGAAAAGCGCTGCCGCCGCCCTTTCACCTGGCTACAAAGTGCAGGCTAGAGGCTTCGCGCCAAAGCATCAATTCCATCGATTGTCACCATTATCTTTATGAACTTTTATCTGGCGCCCCCGAGCGTAGCATTGGCTCCGTACCCACTTTCCAGCCCCTCCAAGGAGCACCGAACCATGAAACGCCAATTGCTGCTGAGCCTGTCCCTGTCCATCCTGGCCGCCAATGCCTTCGCCATTCCAGCCAGCGAACAAAGCCTGACCGCCGAGTCCCGTTCAAGCTCCACCGTGATCTCGCAACCGCTGAACACCCTGGCCGAAGGTGGCTCGGATCGCCTGCAAGAACGCAATCGCGTAGCTGAAGGTGGTTCGGATCGTCTGCTGGAACGCAACAACCGTGTAGCCGAAGGCGGTTCGGATCGTCTGCTGGAACGCAACAACCGTGTAGCCGAAGGCGGTTCGGATCGTCTGCTGGAACGCAACAACCGTGTAGCCGAAGGCGGCTCGGATCGTCTGCTGGAACGTAACATCCGCGTAGCCGAAGGTGGTTCTGACCGGCTGATCGAAAAGAACCAACGCGTGAGCTGAAACCTATGCCAGACAACAAGAGATCCCAGCCTTGCAACGGTTCCCCTCCAAGCCCGGTCAATTGACCGGGCTTTGTTTTTCCTGGCGCAGGCTATTAGAGTGCAGGGCTGTTTCACTGCCAACCGATACTCGCCATGCTGCCGCGCGCCGAACAAAAGCAACAGACCCGCCAAGCCCTGCTGGATGCCGCCCGCCACCTGATGGAAAGTGGCCGAGGCTTCGGCAGCATCAGCCTGCGTGAAGTGAGCAAATGCGCGGGTATCGTACCCACCGGGTTCTACCGGCATTTTTCCGATATGGACCAGCTCGGCCTGGCCCTGGTCAATGAAGTCGGCGAAACCTTTCGCCAGACCATTCGCCTGGTCCGCCACAATGAACTCGAACTCGGCGGCATTACCGACGCCTCGGTGCGTATCTTCCTCGACGTGGTCGCGGCCAATCGCCCGCAGTTTCTGTTTCTCGCGCGCGAGCAATACGGTGGCTCGCAACCGGTACGGCAGGCGATTGCCACCCTGCGCCAGGGCATCAGTTCGGACCTGGCCACCGACCTTGAGCGCATGCCGCGCTGGCAGCACCTGGATAACGCCGCCCTCTCGGTGATCGCCGACCTGGTGGTAAAAACCGTGTTCGCCACCCTGCCGGAACTGATCGACGAGCCGGCCGACGATGCCGGACAAACACTGAGCGCCCAGGACAAGATCACCCAACAATTGCGCTTCATCTTCGTCGGCGCCAAGCATTGGCAGGGGCTCAGTACCCTGTAATAGCGCCGTTTCCTGCTACCATGCGCGCAAACGCACCGATCGCGACGATTCTTCTCCATGCCCGACCTTCGTACTGCCCAGCCTGAACTGCCTGCCCTGCTCGAACAGGTACAGACGCACTTTACCCAGCGCATCGTGCCGCTCTGGCAAGGACCGGGCTGGAATGCAGAAATGGCCCTGCCTTACGAAGCGCTGAATGCACAGCAGCAGCCGCTACCTGCAGAGCGCTACCGGGCCATGGCCTGTGCCCGTCAGCTGTACCTGTTCAGCAGCCGCATCGAGCAACCTGGCGCCCGTGAACGCGCAGCGGCGCTATTCCGCTCGTTGCAACGGCACTTCCACGATGCCGAGCATGGCGGCTGGTTCTACAGCATCGATGCCCAGGGCAAGCCGCTGGATCGGCGCAAGGACCTCTACACCCACGCCTTCATCATCTTTGCCTGCGCTCACTACTGGGGACAGGTTCGCGAGCAGCTGGTCGAGTCCACCCTCAATGCAGCACTGAGTGTGGTCGCCGAACGTTTCGCCCGGGATGACGGTTTGTATGAAGCCAGCCTCGATGAAGACTGGTCGGACCTTGGTAGCGGCCCTTTGCAGAATCCGCTGATGCATTTGGCTGAAGCGTTCCTCGCGACCCTCTCGGTACGCGATGACCAAGCAGTAGAAAATGCCCTGCAGACGCTGGCCAAAGCCATGCAGGAGCACTTCATCGATGCCGAACACGGGGTGATGCTGGAGAAACCACGCGGCGCTGTGGATAACTGGTTCGAACCGGGCCATCAGTTCGAGTGGTTCTTCCTGCTGGAGTCTTCAGCGTTGCTGCGCGGTAGCGAGCTGCACACGTCCCTCGACCGGGCGTTCGCCTATGCCGAGCAATGCGGAGTGAAAGAGAGCGCGGTGTTGGCCATGCTCGACGCCGACGGCAAGGTTCGCGATGCCACCCAGCGCATCTGGGCCCAGGCCGAGTACTTGCGCGCCCTGGCCTTGCGCCCGGGCGGCGCCGGCAAGGTCCTCACCCAGCTGCAGGCGCTGCAGCAGCATTTTCTGCATGCCGGAGGCTGGTACGAATGCCGTGACGCCAGTGGCGCGGTCAGCCGCAGCGATATGCCGTCGACCACGCCTTATCATCTGGCGACCTGCCTGGAAGGGTTGCAGCGCCAGATCTGACGTCAATCGCCGGCAAGGCCGGCTCCCACAGGGGTTCACTGAAAAACCTGTGGGAGCCGGCCTTGCCGGCGATTGGCCCTCAAGCCTTGCCAGAACGATCGATCGAAAACCCGGCCCACGCCTGGCTCACCGGCATCAGCTCCAGGCTGTTGATATTGATATGCGCCGGCTGGTTCATGATCCAGAAAATGGTCTCGGCAATGTCCTGCGGCTGGATGGCCTCAGCGCCTGCGTAGGTAGCGTCATAACGCGCCTGGTCACCACCAAAGCGCACCAGGGAAAACTCGCTTTCACACAAGCCTGGCTCGATGTTGCTGACACGCACACCGGTGCCTTGCAGGTCGCAGCGCAAGCTCAAGGAAAACTGGCCGACAAAGGCCTTGGTACCGCCATACACATGGCTGCCCGGATACGGATAGTTACCCGCCACCGAACCCACGTTGAGAATGGTTGCGCCGCGACCATGGGCAATCAACCGTGGCAACAACAGGCGGGTGCTGTACATCAGGCCTTTGATGTTGGTGTCGACCATGGTTTCCCAGTCATCCAGGTCGCACTTGGGGGCCGGGTCGGCGCCCAGGGCCAGGCCGGCGTTGTTGATCAGCCCGCGCAACTTGGCGAACGACGGCGGCAGGTTGGCAATCGCCGCTTCCATGGCCTTGCGGTCACGCACATCGACTACCAGACCGTGCACTTCAGTCTGCTTCGACAACTCTGCACATAGCGCGTCCAGGCGCTCCTGACGGCGACCGGTCAGCACCAGCGACCAGCCAGCTTCGGCAAATCGACGGGCACAGGCTTCGCCGAAGCCAGAGGTCGCGCCAGTGATGAAAACGGTGGAAGTCATCGGGTACTCCTTGCAAGGTCGAGATCACGGATCAGCAGAATGCCCGCCGATAACCCTGCCAGCAAGCATGCATGCACTGTACAAAAAACGACCAAACGCGCCAACCCCTTGATCCATATGGCCTGGAGCAAGCTTTGCTCACCTTATCCACAGGCTCTTGCACAAAGAATGGGGGCAACTCCACGCCGCGCAATCCGACTGTTTCAGCGGTATCGACAAGTATTTTCCTTGACCACAGACGCGCAGATTGACCTCAGGGCTACCCGAAGCATGGGGGCGATAATTTCCGTGATGGCTCAAGGCCTTCGGCGACGGCGCTTACAGCGTTCTTTCCAATGCTTGCCCACAGACTTATCCACAGCCTTCTCCCCGGGTTTTCAGGCAAGTTGCACTGGCTACAAAAGACTTGACAACGGCCGCTGAAAATCTTTCCTGAACACTTGATCAAAAAACAACCACGCGACTGAAAGCCTTGTAATAAAAGGCTTTCAGCAAGGTGCCACCAAGTTACCCACAGCCGCTTCCACACCAATGGTGGACAACTCGAATGCACGTAAAAACATCCGCTTGCAGCGACTTTGTGTCGCGCCCCAAAGGAAGTGCTCGTAAGGTTTTCCACAAAGCTGTGGACAAAAAAAAAGCCCTGCAATGCAGGGCCTTTTTGCCAGCTCGGATCAGTGCCCGCCCAGGTAAGCGTTACGCACCTCCTCGTTGACCAACAGTTCCTGCCCGCTGCCGGTCATGCGGATCTGGCCGTTGACCATCACATAGGCGCGGTCTGAGAGCTTGAGCGCATGGTTGGCGTTCTGCTCCACCAGGAAGATGGTCATGCCGGTCTGTGCCAATTCACGCAGGGTGGCGAAGATCTGTTTGACCACAATCGGCGCCAGCCCCAGGGACGGCTCGTCGAGCAACAACAGCTTGGGCCTGCTCATCAACGCCCGGGCGATGGCGAGCATTTGCTGCTCACCACCGGACATGGTCATGGCGCGCTGATTACGCCGTTCCTTGAGCCGTGGAAACAGCTCGAACATGCGCTGCATGTCTTCGTTGGCGAATTTGTCCCCGATGGGGATGGTGCCCATCATCAGGTTCTCTTCCACCGACATGTCCGGGAACACCCGACGCCCTTCCGGTGACTGGGCGATACCGTTGGAGGCAATGTAGTGAGAGGACTTGTGGGTAATGTCAGTACCGCGATAGACAATCTGCCCGCTCGCCGCCCGCGGCTGCCCGAAGATCGACATCAGCAGGGTCGATTTGCCGGCACCGTTGGAGCCGATCAGGCTCACCGTTTCGCCTTCGTTGATGTGCAGCGAGACTTTCTTCAGGGCCTGGATCGGCCCGTAGAACACATCGATCTCTTTCATTTCGAGGATCGCTGAACTCATACCAGTTCCTCTTCATCGGCGCCCAGATAAGCCGCAATCACCGTCGGGTTATGACGGATGTCCTGCGGTGCGCCTTCGGCGATCACGTTGCCGTGGTCCAGGACCACGATATGGTCGGAGATGCTCATGACCATGCCCATGTCGTGCTCGATCAGCACCACGGTGATGTCGTGCTCGTCCCGCAGCACGCGGATCATCTTGCTCAGCGCTTCGGTTTCCTGCGGGTTGAGGCCTGCCGCCGGTTCATCCAGGCAGATGATCTGTGGCCGGGTGCACATGGCCCGGGCAATCTCCAGGCGGCGTTGCTGGCCGTAGGACAACTCGCCAGCCAGACGGTTGGCACAGTCGACCAGGTCGACCACTTCCAGCCAGTAGAAGGCATGGTCCAGGGCATCGCTTTCGGCTTTGCGGTACGCCTTGGTGTTGAGCACACCCGACAGCAGATTGCGGTTGACCCACATGTGCTGGGCCACCAGCAGGTTTTCCACCACCGACATTTCCCGGAACAGGCGAATGTTCTGGAAGGTCCGCGCCAGACCTGCGCGGTTGACCAGGTGGGTACCGCCGAACATCTTGTAGTGCAGGCGGTTGATGAAGCGCTTGGGCGAGACGAAGTCGCCCAGCTGGAAGCGCTCGCCAAGCAGCTGGATCACGTTGGTGCGGGTACCGCGCATGTTCAGTTCGATCTTGCCGCCACTGGCTTTGTAGAAGCCGGTCAGGCAGTTGAACACCGTGGTCTTGCCCGCGCCGTTAGGGCCGATCAAGGCGAAGATCGAGTTGCGCCGGACCTTGAGGCTGACATCGCTGAGCGCCTTGATCCCGCCAAACTGCATCATCAGGTTGTCGACCGAGAGAATCACGTCATCGCTCATGGCGCTACTCCTTTACGCGGAACTACACCGGTACGGCTGATGCGAATCAGCCCGCGCGGTCGCCAGATCATCATCAACACCATGAGTACGCCGAACAGCAGCACCCGGTACTCGGAGAAGCTGCGCAAAAGCTCCGGGGCCACGGTCAGGACAAACGCGGCGATCACCACACCGACCGTCGAACCCATGCCACCGAGGACCACGATGGCGAGGATCAGCGCCGACTCGAAGAAGGTGAATGAGGACGGGTTGACGAAGCCCTGGTAACTGGCAAAGAACACCCCGGCCAGGCCCGCCGTCGAAGCACCGATGGTGAACGCCGAGAGTTTGACCAGTACGTGGTTCAGGCCCATCGAACGACAGGCGATTTCGTCTTCGCGCAGCGCTTCCCAGGCGCGGCCGACCGGCATGCGGGTCAGCCGGTGCTTGATGTACAGCACCGCCAGCACCACCAGGAACAGCACGATGTAGATGAACAGGAATTTCAGGTTGGGGTTGTAGTCGATGCCGAAGAACTCGTGGAACGGCACCCCGCCATCCTTGGCCCGACGCCCGAATTCCAGGCCCATGAAGGTTGGCGATGGCACCGGCATGCCGTTCGGACCGCCGGTGAACGACAGCCAGTTGTTGAGTATCAGGCGAATGATTTCACCGAAGCCCAGGGTCACGATGGCCAGGTAGTCACCGTGCATTCGCAGGACCGGGAAGCCCAATATGCACCCGGCCAGCGCGGCAGCAAGGGCGGCCAGCGGCAACACGGTCCAGAAGCCCAGGCCCAGGTACTGGTAGCCCAGCGCCAGACCGTAAGCACCGATGGCGTAGAAGGCCACGTAACCGAGGTCGAGCAGGCCGGCCAGGCCTACCACGATGTTCAGGCCAAGCCCGAGCAACACGTAGATCAGGCCGAGGATGACCACCGTCAGCAGGTACTTGTTGGCAAAGAACGGGAAGACAATGGCGATCACGATCAGGCCCGGAATGATCCAGCGCAGCCGCGATTTGTAGTCCGGCGCCAGCACGTGCACGCCGGAGCCGCTGCCCTCGAAACCTTGCAGGATCGCCTGGCCTTTGGGGGTCTGCAGGAACAGGCTGAGGACGAAACGTCCGACCATGACCCCGGCCACCAGCCAGGCCACGCGGGTCGGCTCCATGTTGAAGCTGTAGCCATCGAGCACCACACCAACGATGGGCCCGAAGACAATCAGGGAAATCAGCCCGGCGAGAATTGCGTCAATCAGGCTGCGTTTTAGATCGAATGAAGCGGATTTGGCAGCAGACATACTTACACCTTCGCCACGAGTGGGCGACCCAGCAGGCCTTGGGGACGGAAGATCAGAATCAGCACCAGCAAGGAGAAACTGAACACGTCTTTGTAGTCGGAGTTGATCAACCCGGAGAACAGCGACTCGGAGATGCCGAGGATGATCCCGCCGAGCATGGCGCCCGGCAGCGAGCCGATGCCACCCAGTACCGCTGCGGTGAAGGCCTTGATGCCGATGATGAAGCCGGCATAGAAGTCGAAGGTGCCGTAGTTCATGGTGATCAGCACGCCCGCCAACGCGGCCATTACCGCACCGATGACGAACACGTAGGAGATCACCCGGTCAGTGTTGATACCGAGGATCGAGGCCATCTTGCGATCCTGTTGGGTCGCTCGGCACATGCGCCCCAGCTTGGTGAACTTGATGATGTAGGTCAGCGCGGCCATGCCGACGAACGCGGCAACCAGGATAAAGATCTTGGTGTAGGTCAGCTGGACGAAGCCGGTGCCCACTTCCAGGCGCCAGGCGCCTTCGAGCAGGGTAGGAATGCCTTGCTGACGTGCACCCTGGCTGATCTGTGCGTAGTTCTGCAGGATCAGCGAGATACCGATGGCACTGATCAGCGGCGCCAGACGGGTGGAGTTACGCAGGGGTTTGTAGGCGATGCGTTCGATGGTCCAGCCATAAACGCCCGTTACCACGACAGTGAAGATCAGCGTCCCGAGCATCAGCAGCGGGAAGGATTCGATACCGAAGTACGCCAGCAATGCCAGACTGATCGCCGCCAGGTAAGCGGAGATCATATACACCTCGCCGTGCGCGAAGTTGATCATGCCGATAATGCCATAGACCATTGTGTAGCCGATGGCGATCAGGCCATAGACAGACCCGAGGGTCAGCCCGTTGACCAGTTGCTGCAGAAAAATACCATCCATAACGCAATCTCACGTATTTGAGATTGCACAAGCGCCGACTACGGTGAGCCCCGGATGAAGCGGCCCTCGCAGCGCAGGGTTGTGCAGATCTACGAGAAAAGACAGGTACGGCGCAAAACCGGGTAGCGACCCGGGCACAGGCCCGGGTCGGATACCGTTGTTATTTTTGTTTTTCCAGTTGGTGGTACTTGCCGTCCTTGTCCCACTGATAGACCACGTAGTCAGAGACTTTCAGGTCGCCCTTGCTGTCCCAGGTCTTCTCACCCATCACGGTTTTCACCGGATTGGCCTTGAGCCACTTGGCAGCGTCCTCGCCCTTGTTCGACTTGGCGCCGTTGAAGCCTGCGGCCAGGGCCTGCAGCGATGCATAGGCGTACAGGGTGTAGCCCTCAGGTTCATAGCCGGTCTTGCGGAAGGCATCCACTACCGCCTTGCTGTCAGGCAGCAGGCGTGGGTCGGCGCCGAAGGTCATGTACACGCCATCGACGTACTGTGCGCCACCGGCGGTGGTGACCAGCTCGTCAGTGACGATGCCGTCATCGGACATGAACTTGACGTCCTTCAGACCCGCCTCACGCAATTGACGGACCAGTGGACCTGCTTCCGGATGCAGCCCACCGAAGTAGACGACGTCGGCACCCGCTCCGCGGATCTTGGTGACCACGGCGCTGAAGTCCTTCTCGCCACGGGTCAGACCTTCATACAGCACCGGGGTTACGCCACGCTTGGCCAGCTGGGCTTTGGTTGCATCCGCCAGGCCCTGGCCGTAGGTGTCCTTGTCGTGCAGCACCACGACTTTCTTGCCCTTGAGCACGTCGACGATGTAGTCGCCGGCGACGATGCCTTGCTGGTCGTCACGCCCGCACATACGGAACATGGCGGTCAAGCCGCGCTCGGTAACTTGCGGGTTGGTCGAGCCTGGGGTGATAGCAATGATCCCGGCTTCGTCATAGACCTCTGAAGCCGGAATGGTGTTGGACGAGCAGAAGTGCCCGACCACCCCGGCGACCTTTTCCTGGTCAACCAGACGGTTGGCTACGGCCACGGCTTGCTTCGGTTCACAGGCATCGTCACCTGCCACCAGAACAATCTTCTCGCCGTTGACACCGCCCGCGGCATTGATGGCATCCGCCGCCGCCTGTGCACCTTTCATGTACTGCTCGCCAAACGCTGCGCTGGGACCGGTCATCGGCCCTGCTACGCCGATCTTGATGTCGGCCTGAACATACGAAGAAACACCCAGCGCCGTAGCCACGGCAAGGGCCAGAAAGCCTTTCTTGTAAAACGTCTGCGACATGAGGTGGTGCTCCTTGGAGTTTTTTTGATTGGCACTACAACTTTCAGCAATTGCTCTGAGCAAGGGCCGTGCCATTGGATTTTTATTCTGGAAAAACGCGTGAAGAAGTTGCCAGGGCCTGGGCCGCGTCCTTTTTTTACTGGCTGTGCAACCGTCTGCGGCAAGCTAAGCGCCACCGCACCAGGAGAAGAAGAGCAACCACCAAGTGCCATCATTGCAACCCCGGCAAGTGTTTACGTGCAACCAGCCTGTAACAGGATGCGTAACCGAACTGCACATCCTTGGTGCGCGACTGCTACAGCGGGCACCACTACAGGCTAGCCGCTGACTCGGGAAAGCGCCGCTACCTGTAGGCTGCTACCGATGTACCCGAGGCGTGCCTGCCCACCTACGGAAAAAGGCTGGCACAATGGCGAGGTCTGTGCGTCGTTGCTGGCAATTGATGGCGCGCGCCCCTTACGGAGCCCCTTATGAGCGAGAGCGCCTTCGCCGATCGCATCGTGCAGAACCTGCTCGACACGGATTTCTACAAGCTGAGCATGATGCAGGCCGTGCTGCACAACTATCCCAACGTCGACGTCGAATGGGAGTTTCGCTGCCGCAACGGCGAAGACCTGCGCCCCTATCTGGCGCAGATACGCGAACAGATCGACAAGCTGTGCGAACTGAGTCTGGCCAATGGCCAATTGGGTTTTCTCGAACAGATCAGCTTCATAAAGCCGGACTTCCTGCGTTTTCTCGGCCTGTTTCGCTTCAATTTGCGCTACCTGCAATTGGGCATCGAAAACGATGAGCTGTACCTGCGTCTGCGTGGCCCGTGGCTGCACGTGATCCTCTTCGAGGTGCCGCTGCTGGCGATCATCAGCGAAGTGCGCAACCGCCAGCGCTATCCCCAGGTCAAACTCAGCGAAGCGCGCGACCAGCTCTACCGCAAGTTCGACTGGCTCAAGGCCCACGCCAGCAGCGATGAGCTGGCTGAATTGCAAGTGGCCGACTTCGGCACCCGCCGACGCTTCTCCTACAAGGTCCAGGAAGAGGTCGTGCGGGTGCTCAAGGAAGATTTCCCCGCGCGCTTCGTCGGCACCAGTAACGTGCACCTGGCACGAAAGCTGGATATCAAGCCCTTGGGGACCATGGCCCACGAGTGGATCATGGCCCACCAGCAGCTGGGACCACGCTTGATCGACAGCCAGATCGCCGCCCTCGACTGCTGGGTCCGCGAGTACCGCGGCCTGCTCGGCATCGCCTTGACCGACTGCATCACCATGGATGCCTTCCTCGGCGATTTCGACCTGTTCTTCGCCAAGCTGTTCGACGGCCTGCGCCATGACTCGGGCGACCCGGTGCGCTGGGCGGAAAAAGCCATCGCCCACTACCGCAAGCTCGGCATCGACCCGATGACCAAGACCCTGGTGTTCTCCGATGGCCTGAACCTGACCAAGTCACTGGAGATCTTCCGTGCCCTGCGCGGACGGATCAACGTCAGCTTCGGCATTGGCACCAACCTGACCTGTGACATCCCGGGGGTGGCGCCGATGAACATCGTGCTTAAAATGACCGACTGCAACGGCCAGCCTGTCGCCAAGATTTCCGACGAGGCAGCCAAGACCCAATGCCGCGACGAAAACTTCGTCGCCTACCTGCGCCACGTCTTCAAAGTGCCCAAGGAGTAATTCATGCAAGCTGTCCAGCGAGAGATTGCGCAAGCGCTCAAGGTCCAGCCGCCGTTCGCCGACCGCGCCGCGCTCGATGCCGAAGTGACCCGGCGCGTGGCCTTCATCAAGCAGTGCCTGAACAATGCCCGCCTGAAAACCCTGGTGCTGGGTATCAGTGGCGGTGTCGATTCGCTGACCGCTGCCCTGCTGGCGCAACGGGCGATCAATGAGCTGCGTAGCGAGACCGGTGATGAGCAGTACCGCTTCATCGCCGTGCGCCTGCCCTACCACGTCCAGCAGGATGAGCATGACGCCCAGGCTTGTCTGGAAGTGATCAAGCCGGATGAACTGCACACGGTGAACATTGCCCCGGCGGTACAGGCGCTGGCCAAAGAGGTGCAGGCGCTCGAGAACGGTCAGCCGGCGATGGTCGATTTCGTCGTCGGCAATACCAAGGCACGCATGCGCATGGTCGCTCAATACACCATCGCCGGCGCTCGCCAGGGCCTGGTGATCGGCACCGACCACGCCGCCGAAGCGGTGATGGGCTTCTTTACCAAGTTCGGTGATGGTTCCTGCGACCTGGCGCCCCTGAGCGGGTTGGTGAAGAACCAGGTTCGGGCAATCGCGCGCAGCTTTGGCGCCCCGGAATCACTGGTGGAGAAAGTGCCGACTGCGGACCTGGAAGACCTGGCCCCGGGCAAGCCGGACGAGGCGTCGCATGGCGTAACCTATGCGCAGATCGATGCCTTCCTGCATGGCGAGCCGGTGAGCCAGGAAGCGTTCGACATCATCACTGGCACCTACCGCAAGACCCAGCACAAGCGCGAGATGCCTTTCGCGCCCTGAAATGCATCGCGGGGCAAGCCCGCTCCCACACATTGTCTGTGGGAGCGGGCTTGCCCCGCGATTTACAGGCTACGCATTACTTCAGAGTAACAGTGCCTTTCATCATCGAGATGTGGCCTGGGAACGAGCAGAAGAAACCGTACTTCTCGTTCGCATCCAGCTTGGACACATCGAAGGTCACCGAGTCGCTTTCCTTCGCGCCGATCACTTTGGTGTGAGCGATGATGCGCGTGTCGCCATCTTTCAAGTAGCTCTTGTCGATACCCGCGCTCAGACCGTCGGTCGCGATCGGCTGCATGTCAGCTTCTTTGCTGATCACCAGGTTGTGGCCCATGACGTTCTTCGGCAAGGAACCGGAGTGAGTCAGTTCAACGGTGAAAGTCTTGCAGCTCTTGTCGATTTCGATGGCCTTGGTGTTGAAGGACATCTGGTCGGTGGAGTCGACGGTAACCTTGCACTCGGCGGCAAATACCTGAGTGCTGGCGAGGGTCAGCAAGGATACGGCTACAACTTTGGCAAACATCGTGAATCTCCTTGGCAGGGTTTTGATCAGTTTGCAGACTGCCTGAATCCCTTCAGCCTTTCCCTGATATGAATCAAGGGGCTGGCCAAGGGCCAGACAGTAGAATTGTTCTATCGATTGTATACAGCCAATCAAAGTGCACATCATGCTCCATTAATGGACGATGAGACAACCTCTCATTCAGGAGCAGAAAACATGTCCCTTGGTAGCTTGATGAACAGCCTGCTGGCCGCCTACGCCTGTGGTGCCAGCGGCACGACCTGCGAGTTTGCCCGACCGGAATAACGGGCAACCTGCAGTTAATGCCACATTACCGACTTGGAAGCTACCGGCCAGCCGCTTACTCTGTGTCCGCTTGTAACCGGAGAGAAGCAATGCCAGTACGTTCCGTTTGTGTGTTCTGTGGCGCCAGCACCGGCGTCAACCCAGCTTACCGGGAAGCCGCCATCGCCCTCGGCCAGGCCATCGCCCAGCGCGGCCTGACCCTGGTCTATGGCGGTGGTGCCGTCGGCCTGATGGGTATCGTTGCCGATGCGGCCATGGCCGCCGGTGGTGAAGTGATCGGTATCATCCCCCAGGCCCTGAAAGATGCCGAAGTCGGCCACAGCGGCCTGACCCGCCTGGAAGTCGTCGATGGCATGCACGCGCGCAAAGCACGCATGGCCGAGTTGAGCGATGCCTTCGTTGCCCTGCCCGGCGGCCTGGGTACTCTGGAGGAACTGTTCGAAGTCTGGACCTGGGGCCAGCTGGGATATCACGCCAAGCCGCTGGGGCTGCTCGACGTCAACGGTTTCTACAGCAAGCTGGGCAGCTTCCTCGACCACGTGGTGGAAGAAGGCTTCGTACGCCCACAGCATCGCGCCATGCTGCGATTGGCCGATAGCCCTGCCGAACTGCTGGATGCCATGGACAGTTACCAGGCACCGGTACTGCCCAAATGGGTCGACAAAAAGCCTGACTAGTGGGAGCAACTGTCTGTCACTTGCTTATTTGTGGGAGCCGGCCTTGCCGGCGATGGGGCGCGTAGCGCCCCTGGCCCGGCTGCGCCGGGCATCGCCAGCAAGGCTGGCTCCCACAGAGCAGGTCAGATCACCGCGGCAGAACCGGCTGGCGCGCGGGCTTCTTCTTGCCCTTGCCGCCCTTGGCGGCTTCCTTGCGCTCCTTGGCTGCCTGCTGGTTGCGGGCAAAGGCCGCGGCCTTGGCCTGTTCGCGCTTGTCCCACGGATTGGAACCGTCGCTGCCACGTGGCGGCAAGCCGGTGTGCTGGGTGAGGATCTTCTGCTCTTTGGCCACCTTGTGGCTGCCCGCCGGCGTCGAGTTCTTGCGCCGGGCACTCTGGTAGCTGTCGGTGGCAGGCTGGTGCAGCGGAATCAGCTGGTGCTTGCCCGGGCCGATCAGGTCGGCACGGCCCATGCGTTCCAGCGCTTCACGCAGCATCGGCCAGCCCTTCGGATCGTGATAGCGCAGGAAGGCCTTGTGCAGACGGCGCTGCTGCTCGCTCTTGACGATGGTCACCGGGTCGCTCTTGTACGTGACCTTGCGCAGCGGGTTCTTGCCCGAGTGGTACATGGCCGTGGCCGAGGCCATCGGCGACGGGTAGAACGCCTGCACCTGGTCGGCACGGAAGCCGTTGCCCTTGAGCCACAGGGCCAGGTTCATCATGTCTTCGTCGGTGGTGCCCGGGTGCGCGGCGATGAAGTACGGGATCAGGTACTGCTCTTTGCCCGCTTCCTTGGAGTACTTCTCGAACATGCGCTTGAAGCGGTCGTAGCTACCGATGCCCGGCTTCATCATCTGATTCAGCGGGCCTTCCTCGGTGTGCTCCGGGGCAATCTTCAGGTAGCCGCCAACGTGGTGGGTCACCAGTTCCTTGACGTACTCCGGCGATTCCACCGCCAGGTCATAGCGCAGGCCCGAGGCGATGAGGATCTTCTTCACCCCCGGCAAGGCACGCGCACTGCGGTACAACTTGATCAGCGCGGAGTGATCGGTGTTCAGGTTCGGGCAAATCCCCGGGAACACGCACGATGGCTTGCGGCACGCCGATTCGATCTCGGGGCTCTTGCAGGCGATACGGTACATGTTCGCGGTCGGGCCACCGAGGTCGGAAATGACACCGGTAAAGCCAGGCACTTTGTCGCGAATCTCTTCGATTTCGCGAATGATCGACTCGTGCGAGCGGTTCTGGATGATCCGCCCTTCGTGCTCGGTGATCGAGCAGAAGGTGCAGCCACCGAAGCAGCCACGCATGATGTTCACCGAGAAACGGATCATGTCGTAGGCCGGGATTTTCTCCTTGCCATACGCCGGGTGCGGGATGCGCGCATAGGGCATGCCGAACACGTAGTCCATTTCTTCAGTGGTCATCGGGATGGGTGGCGGGTTGAACCAGACGTCCACTTCGCCGTGCTTTTGCACCAGGGCACGGGCGTTGCCCGGGTTGGTTTCCAGGTGCAGCACGCGGTTGGCGTGGGCATAGAGCACCGCGTCGCCGCGCACCTTCTCGAACGATGGCAGGCGAATCACCGTCTTGTCACGGGTCATGCGCGGGCTGGCCAGAATCTGCACGACCTTGGCTTCGTTCGGGTCTTCGACCGGGCCCTTCTCCTGCTCGATGGCGCAGGCCTGGGTGTCCTGGGTGTTGACGTACGGGTTGATGATCTTGTCGATCTTGCCCGGACGGTCGATACGCGTGGAGTCGACTTCGTACCAGCCTTGCGGCGTGTCACGACGAATGAATGCAGTACCGCGAATGTCGGTAATGTCTTCGATCTTCTCACCAAACGCCAGGCGCTGAGCCACTTCAACGATGGCCCGCTCGGCGTTGCCGTACAGCAGGATATCGGCGCAGGCATCGATCAGGATCGAATGGCGAACCTTGTCCTGCCAGTAATCGTAGTGGGCGATACGGCGCAGGGAAGCCTCGATGCCGCCAAGAACGATCGGCACATGCTTGTAGGCCTCTTTACAGCGCTGACTGTAGACCAGACTGGCACGGTCCGGACGCTTGCCGGCCAGACCGCCCGGGGTGTAGGCGTCGTCGGAGCGGATCTTCTTGTCGGCGGTGTAACGGTTGATCATCGAGTCCATGTTGCCGGCCGCGACGCCGAAGAACAGGTTCGGCTCGCCAAGCTTCATGAAGTCGTCTTTGGACTGCCAGTTCGGCTGGGCAATGATGCCGACGCGAAAGCCCTGGGCTTCCAGCAGACGGCCGATGATCGCCATGCCGAACGACGGATGGTCGACGTAGGCGTCGCCGGTCACGATGATGATGTCGCAGGAATCCCAGCCGAGCTGATCCATCTCCTCCCTGCTCATCGGCAGGAAAGGCGCTGGTCCGAAGCATTCGGCCCAGTACTTGGGATAGTCGAAAAGTGGTTTGGCTGCTTGCATGTCAGTGACCGGTAGCTAATCGATGAAAAATCGCGGGCGCGGAATATAGCACAAAAATTGACCAATTCCGACGTTAAAGGTCGGAATAGGTCATTTAGCCTTATTCGTCGTCGTCGAAGTTGTAACTACCCGGCGCGAGGTTTTCGAAGCGCGTGTACTTACCGATGAAGGCCAGGCGGATAAAGCCGATCGGGCCGTTCCGCTGTTTGCCGATAATGATTTCGGCAATGCCTTTGTGCTCGGTTTCCGGGTGATAGACCTCGTCGCGGTAAACGAACATGATCACGTCGGCGTCCTGCTCGATCGCACCCGATTCACGCAAGTCGGAGTTCACCGGGCGCTTGTTCGGCCGCTGTTCGAGGGAACGGTTGAGCTGCGACAGGGCTACCACCGGGCAGTTGAACTCTTTGGCCAGGGCCTTGAGCGAGCGGGAGATCTCGGAAATCTCGTTGGTGCGGTTGTCACCGCTGGAGCCCGGGATCTGCATCAGCTGCAGGTAGTCGATCATGATCAGGCCGACTTCGCCGTGCTCACGTACCAGGCGACGGGTACGCGCGCGCATTTCCGACGGGCTGATGCCGGCGGTATCGTCGATGAACAGCTTGCGGTCGTTGAGCAGGTTGACCGCCGAGGTCAGGCGCGGCCAGTCGTCGTCTTCGAGCTGACCGGAGCGCACCTTGGTCTGGTCGATACGGCCCAGGGACGAGAGCATACGCATGATCAGCGATTCACCTGGCATCTCCAGGGAGTACACCAGTACCGCCTTGTCGCTGCGCAACACGGCGTTCTCCACCAGGTTCATGGCGAAGGTGGTCTTACCCATGGATGGACGGCCGGCGACGATGATCAGGTCGGCCGGCTGCAGGCCACTGGTCTTCTCGTCGAGGTCGGTGTAGCCGGTGGACAGGCCGGTGATCGCGCTGTCGGTATTGAACAGCGTGTCGATACGGTCGATGGCCTTGGTCAGCAGGTCGTTGACGCCCACCGGGCCGCCGGTTTTCGGCCGTGCTTCGGCGATCTGGAAGATCTGCCGTTCGGCCTCATCGAGAATCTCGGCGGCGTTACGCCCCTGGGGGTTGAAGGCGCTGTCGGCGATCTCGTTGCTGATGCTGATCAGCTGACGCAGGGTCGCCCGCTCGCGGATGATCGCCGCATAGGCCTTGATGTTGGCCACCGACGGGGTGTTCTTGGCCAGTTCGCCCAAGTAACCCAGACCGCCGATTTGCGAGCTCAGGCCTTCCTTGTCCAGCTGCTCGTGCAGGGTCACCACGTCGAACGGGGCGTTCTGGTCGGCGAGCTTGTGGATGGCACGGAAGATCAGACGGTGGTCATGCCGGTAGAAATCGCCGTCGGAGACTTGATCGAGCACTCGCTCCCAGGCGTTGTTGTCCAGCATCAGGCCACCGAGCACGGCCTGTTCGGCCTCGATGGAATGCGGCGGCACCTTCAGGGCAGAGGTTTGCAGATCATATTGCTCGGGGGCGGTTATCTCGTTCATGGCCACGCAGGAATCAGGGTGATGAAAAAGACAAAGGGCACGACCTGCAAAGCAGGATCGTGCCCGATGTTAACCGGCTGGCACTCAGGGTGCCAGCCGATTGGTCCAGCTTAGGCTGCGACAACAACCACGCGAACGGTGGCTTCAACGTCGCTGTGCAGGTGCACGGCAACGTCGTATTCGCCGACGTTACGGATGGTGCCGTTCGGCAGACGAACTTCAGCTTTGGCCACTTCAACGCCAGAGGCGGTCAGGGCGTCAGCGATGTCGTGGGTGCCGATCGAACCGAACAGCTTGCCTTCGTCACCGGCGGTGGCAGTGATGGTCACTTCCAGCTCAGCCAGTTGGGCAGCGCGAGTTTCAGCCGAAGCTTTTTTCTCTGCAGCGATTTTTTCCAGCTCAGCACGACGCTCTTCGAACGCAGCCAGGTTGGCAGCGGTAGCAGCGGTGGCTTTGCCGAATGGCAGCAGGAAGTTACGACCGTAACCGGCCTTAACATTTACCTTGTCGCCCAGGTTGCCCAGGTTGGCGACTTTTTCCAGCAGGATCAGTTCCATTTGGTAATAACCTCTTAACTTTTAACCTTCACCGTTCGCGGAATCGTTATCGGCACCTTTCGGGGGTACCTTGCGACCGCGAAAATCAATCAGGCTGTCGACAATGGCCAAAACCACGAGCAACGGATAAGTCAGCTGCATGAACAGCAGCAGTGTCACGTACATCCCGACCAACCAGAACTTGCCCAGTCGACCTTGTGCCACCAGCCCATGCATCAGGGCGAGCCCTGCAAACATCAGCGGTACGCTGCACAGGGGCGTCAACATCGCCAGTTCAGGACCGAAATTCGGTCCCACCAGCATGAGCACCACCAGTACCAGCGTCGGCACCAGGGGAAGCCTGACCGCTTGAAACTCGCGACCAAAACCTCCCGGGTTATACAACACTGCCTGCCAGTAACGACCCAACATCAGGGCCAGCACACTGACGGCTTGCAACAATGCCGCTATGAGGCCGTTGAGCACCGGTGCGATCAGGCTGCCCAGGCGGGCCTGCTCCTCTACCGACAACTGCTGGTAGAGACCGTCGAGCATCTGCGGCAGGGCTTTTTCAAGCGCTCCAGCCAGAGCTTCGATCGGTTCGCGGAACACCGAACCCAGAACCACGCCATACACCAGGCCCATGGCAATGCTGAACAACAGCACCCGGTTCCAGGATTGGCCGGCGCGCAACAGCGCAGCCAGCCCCAGCGTCCCCAGCAACACCATCAAGGTGCGCGGCTCGCCGAAGAACCACCAGGCCAACGCCGGCAATAATGCCCAGGCGAGGACTCCGGAGGCGTCCTTGAAACCGCGCCGCAGGAACACCAGGCTCCCGGCGGCGGCACTCAACCAGAACAACAGCGGCAACGCCGCACAACCCACCACCACCAGGGTGGCCTGCACGCGACCGCGCATGATGAAATCAGCTAAGGCGCGCATGCATTTTATCCTTTGCTACTTGTCGACGACCCGGTCTCAGCGGCCGTGGCTGTCGGTGTAGGGCAGCAGGGCCAGGAAGCGGGCGCGCTTGATAGCGGTAGCCAGCTGACGCTGATAACGAGCTTTGGTACCGGTGATACGGCTTGGAACGATCTTGCCGGTTTCGGATACGTAAGCTTTCAGGGTGTTGAGATCTTTGTAATCGATCTCTTTCACGTCTTCAGCAGTGAAGCGGCAGAATTTACGACGACGGAAGAAACGTGCCATGTAATAGGCTCCTCAAAAGGTCCGTGGATTACTCGTCAGCGTTATCGCTGTTGTCGCTGTCATTGCTGTCGTCGCCATCGGCGCTGTCAGCATGCTCAGGACGGTCGCGACGCTCACGGCGCTCACTGCGGTTTTCTTCAGCCTTGAGCATCTCGGACTGGCCGGTGACGGCTTCGTCGCGACGGATGACCAGGTTACGGATCACGGCATCGTTGTAGCGGAAGTTGTCTTCCAGCTCGGCCAGGGCCTTGCCGGTGCACTCAACGTTCAGCATCACGTAGTGAGCCTTGTGAACATTGTTGATTGCGTAGGCCAGTTGACGACGGCCCCAGTCTTCCAGACGGTGGATCTTGCCGCCGTCTTCTTCGATCAGCTTGGTGTAACGCTCAACCATGCCGCCGACTTGCTCGCTCTGGTCAGGGTGGACCAGAAAGATGATTTCGTAATGACGCATGAATGCTCCTTACGGGTTGTAGTCTGCCACCAGAGTGGTCAGACAAGGAGTGAATGACACTGTATGTCTTGCCTTGGGTGAAGGCGCGTGAACGCCTGCCAACATGGCAAGGGGCGCAATTGTAGAGAAGCGCCGGGGGACAAGCAAGGGAATTGGTGAATTATTGAGCAGCACCGCGTAGATGCTATCGCCGGCAATGCCGGCTCCCACAAGGTCAGGTGCAGCCCATTCTTGTGGGAGCCGGCATTGCCGGCGATGGGCTGCAAAAGCAGCCCCGGGAAGATCAACCTTTGGCTTTGGCGTTACGCTGACGAACGGCTTCGAACAGGCACACGCCAGTCGCCACCGACACGTTCAGGCTGCTGACGCTACCAGCCATCGGCAGCTTGACCAGAAAGTCACAGTGCTCACGGGTCAGGCGGCGCATGCCCTTGCCTTCGGCACCCATGATCAGGATGGTCGGTCCGGTCAGGTCTTGCTGGTACAGCTCCTGCTCGGCTTCGCCAGCGGTGCCGACAACCCACAGGCCACGCTGCTGGAGTTTCTCCAGGGTGCGCGCCAGGTTGGTCACAGCGACCAGCGGGATTACCTCGGCAGCGCCGCAGGCAACCTTGCGCACTGCCGGCGTCAGGGTGGCCGACTTGTCTTTAGGCACGATCACCGCCAGGGCACCGGCGGCATCGGCGGTACGCAGGCAGGCACCGAGGTTGTGCGGGTCGGTCACACCGTCGAGCACCAGAATCAGCGGCGCGCCTTCGCTGCGATCAAGCAGCTCTTCAAGCATCGCCTCGCCCCACACCTGGCTCGGACTGACCTCAGCCACAACACCCTGGTGCACGCCCTCAACCCAGGCGTCCATTTCACGACGCTCGGCCTGGCCGACGGCAACCCGGTTCTGCCCGGCCAGGTCGACAATGACCTGCACGCGCGGGTCGCTACGCCCCTCCGACAACCAGATCTGCTTGACCCGCTTGGGGTGATGACGCAACAGGGCTTCTACGGCGTGAACGCCGTAGATTTTTTCCAACTGACTCATGACTTGGCCTTGGGTTTACGTGATCCAGAGCCGGCTTTTGGCGGCCCCTTGCGATGCTTGCTGGGTTTCTCCGACGACTTGCCGCCTTTGGAAGCCGGCTTGCCGCTGGCGTGCTTGGCATCGGACATCAGCGCCTTCTTCATTTCCCGGCTTTTACGCACTTCGGCGTTCTTCGCCGCGGCATGTGAAGGGAAGTAAGCTTCGGCGGTTTCGTTCTTTTTGCTCCGGCGCGCAGGCTCGGCCTTGGTCACTTCGGCCTTGTCGAGCACCGGCACAGCCTTGCCATCCTGCGGACGCACGCCTTCAGACCGCTGCTTGCGGCCAATCGGCGCCTTCAGGGTGTTCTCGGCCATCTCGAAGTCGATCTTGCGCTGCTCGAGGTCGACGCGCATTACCCGAACTTCAACCGTGTCACCGAGGCGGAAGCTGCGACCGGTACGTTCACCGGCCAGGCGATGATGCACAGGGTCGAAGTGGTAGTAATCGCCCGGCAGAGCACTGACATGCACCATGCCTTCGACGTAGATGTCGGTCAGCTCGACGAACAGACCAAAGCCGGTCACCGCGGTGATCACACCCGGGAAGCTCTCGCCGACGCGGTCTTTCATGTACTCGCACTTGAGCCAGTTGACCACGTCGCGAGTGGCCTCGTCGGCCCGTCGCTCGCTCATCGAGCACTGCTCGCCGAGCTGTTCCAGAGTCGCCTCGTCGTACGGGTAGATGCGTGCCTTTGGAATGCTCATGGCACCGGCGCGCTTGACGTGCGGGGTTTCCTGACGCGAACGGATCACGCTGCGGATCGCCCGGTGGGTCAGCAGGTCCGGGTAACGGCGAATCGGCGAGGTGAAGTGGGTGTACGCCTCGTAGTTCAAGCCGAAGTGGCCGTTGTTGTCGGCGCTGTACACCGCCTGACTCAGGGAACGCAGCATCACGGTCTGGATCAGGTGGAAGTCCGGACGACCGGCAATGCCTGCCAGCAGCGCCTGGTAATCCTTCGGCGACGGACCGTCTTTGCCTTTGTGCAACGACAACCCCAGCTCACCGAGGAAGGCGCGCAGTTTTTCCAGGCGCTCCGGCGGCGGACCGTCGTGAACACGGTACAGGGCCGGAATTTCGTGCTTCTTGAGGAACTCGGCGGTGGCCACGTTGGCCGCCAGCATGCATTCCTCGATCAGCTTGTGGGCGTCGTTGCGCACGGTCGGCCGGATTTCGGCGATCTTGCGCTCGGAACCGAAGATGATCCGGGTTTCCTGGGTTTCGAAGTCGATCGCGCCACGGGTATGACGGGCCGCCAACAGCACCTTGTACAGGGCATAGAGCTGCTTGAGGTCCGGCACCACTTCGCTGTACTGCTCGCGCAGGGCTTTGCCTTCACGGGTACGCGCATGCTCGAGCATGCTGCTGACCTTGTTGTAGGTCAGGCGCGCGTGGGAGTGGATCACCGCTTCGTAGAACTGGTAATCGACCATCTGCCCGGACTTGTTGATGGTCATTTCGCAGACCATCGCCAGCCGGTCGACGTGCGGGTTCAGCGAGCACAAGCCGTTGGAGAGTTCTTCGGGCAGCATCGGAATGACGCGCTCGGGGAAGTACACCGAGTTGCCACGCACCTGGGCTTCGGCATCCAGGGCCGAGCCCAGGCGCACGTAGCTGGAAACGTCGGCGATCGCCACGTACAGGCGCCAGCCACCGGAGAACAGGCGCAGTTTGCCCAGGCTCTCGCAGTACACCGCATCGTCGAAGTCGCGGGCATCTTCGCCGTCGATGGTGACGAACGGCAGATGGCGCAGGTCGACGCGATGCTCTTTGTCCTTCTCTTCGACTTCCGGCTTGAGCTTGCGTGCTTCCTTGATCACGGCTTCTGGCCAGACGTGGGGAATGTCGTAGCTGCGCAAGGCAACATCGATTTCCATGCCCGGCGCCATGTAGTTGCCGATCACTTCGGTGACATCGCCCTGGGGCTGGAAGCGCGGGGTTGGCCAGTGGGTGATCTTCACCTCGACGAACTGACCGATCTTCGCCCCGCCGTTACGACCCGGGGTGATCAGCACTTCCTGCTGAACCTTGGGGTTGTCCGGGGTAACGAAGCCGATACCGCCTTCTTCGAAATAGCGGCCAACGATGGTTTCGTGGGCACGCGAGATCACTTCGACCACTACGCCTTCGCGGCGACCGCGACGGTCCAGACCGGAAACACGGGCCAGGGCACGGTCGCCATCGAACACCAGGCGCATTTGTGCCGGGCTGAGGAACAGGTCGTCGCTGCCGTCATCCGGGATCAGGAAACCGAAGCCGTCGCGGTGGCCGGCAATGCGGCCGAGGATCAGGTCGAGCTTGTCTACCGGGGCATACGTGCCGCGCCGGGTATAGATCAGCTGACCGTCGCGTTCCATCGCGCGCAGGCGGCGGCGCAGGGCTTCGATCTGGTCTTCGGTGGTAAGACCGAACTCTTCGACCAGTTGCTCACGGGCAGCCGGCGAGCCGCGCTCGTCCAGACGCTGCAGGATCAGCTCACGGCTAGGAATAGGGTTTTCGTATTTTTCCGCTTCACGAGCGGCCTCGGGATCGAGGGTCTGCCAATCGGCCATTAGGAGGGGTTCACCTTGTCTATATAAGGGTTAGTTTGGCATAGGCGTATTGAAACCGGAAATTTCAGGCTTGGACAGCCCTCTCAGAGCCCCCTGGATGCTGCCAAAACCATCATAAGGAACAATGACTTGAAAATTTTAAGATTTTTTCTGAACGGGGCTTTACAGCTCTCAGAGGCATCCGTATAGTGCGCACCACAACGACGGGCAGCGTCGTTATAGTTGAGATGCAGCCTGATGTGAAGCATCATGTGACCTCAGCGAAATGCCCAGATGGTGA
>NZ_JBWKNR010000012.1:125453-244502 GCF_059415665.1 Pseudomonas sp. GW821-FHT10B02
AAATTGGTAGACACGCCAGCTTCAGGTGCTGGTGACCTTACGGTCGTGGAAGTTCGAGTCTTCTTCTGGGCACCAATTTCAAATCTTAGAACTGCCCCGCGCTTCTGAGATTTACTGCAACACGCTACACTGTTTTCGTTACAAGCTACACCGCTTCATTTTGCCCAGATGGTGAAATTGGTAGACACGCCAGCTTCAGGTGCTGGTGACCTTACGGTCGTGGAAGTTCGAGTCTTCTTCTGGGCACCAATTCAGATCAAACCCGCGAAAGCGGGTTTTTTCGTTTCTGCCCTCCTCGTTTTCTTGCTTGCTGCCTCGAAACAACCGATAGCCTGCTCATGAAATTCCTCTCATTCAGGCATCTGAGAAGCGATATCGTTTATCATTGTTTCCAGATATGTAGCCGCAAGCGAGGAAGTACCCGCATGACGTTCCGCAATGCCCCCCTATTGCGCGGCCTGGCCGTTTCTCTTTTGACCCTGCTGCTCGGCGCTCCCGCCGCCATGGCCGCCGACCCTGTGTCCCTGACCCTGTACAACGGCCAGCACAAGGAAATCGGTGATGCCATCGCCAAGGCCTACGAGGCCAAGACCGGCATCCACATCAACATCCGCAAGGGCAGCAGCAACCAGCTGGCCAGCCAGATCATCGAAGAAGGCGAGCGCTCGCCAGCCGATGTCATCTACACCGAAGAGTCGCCACCGCTGAACAACCTGGGCGAGCTCGGCCTGCTGGCCAAGATCGACGAGTCGACCCTGCAGGTACTGCCCAAGGAATTCGTCGCAACCAACGGTACCTGGATGGGCGTGACCGCACGCACCCGGGTGGTGGCGTTCAACCCGAAAGTCATCGACGAGAAAGAGCTGCCACCTTCGGTGATGGACTTCGCCAGCCCCGAATGGGAAGGCAAGATCGGTTTCGTGCCGACCAGCGGCGCCTTCCAGGAACAGGCCGTGGCCATTCTCAAGCTGCACGGTCGCGACGCCGCCGAAGAATGGCTGACCGGCCTGAAGGCCTTCGGCAAGACCTACACCAACAACATGGTTGCTCTCAAAGCCGTGGAAAACGGTGAAGTGGCGGCGGTACTGGTCAACAACTACTACTGGTACGCCCTAAAGAAAGAGCGTGGCCAGCTGGATTCGAAACTCTACTACCTGGCTGACGGCGACGTCGGCGGCCTGATGACCATTTCCGGCGCCGCTGCCGTGAAGGCCAGCAAACACCCGAAAGAAGCCCAGGCACTGCTGGCCTGGATGGCCAGCGAAGAAGGTCAGCGCGTGATCACCCAGACCACCGCCGAGTATCCGCTGCACAAAGGCATGGTTTCGGACCAGGGCCTGAAGCCGTTCGAAGACCTGCGCCCACCGAAAATCACCCCGGCCGATCTGGGTAACGCTGAAGAAGCCCTGGAGCTTGAACGCGAAGTTGGCCTGCTCTGATGAGTGCAGCCGTACCCGCACCAGCGCTGAGCAGCCGCTACGTCCCCAAGCGCAAGCGCCCTTCGATCTGGGTTGTGCTACCGGTGCTGCTGCTGGTCGGCCTGAGCCTGCTGCCCCTGCTCTATGTCGCCCTGAAAGCCTGGGAAGCCGGTTGGCGGGAAGCCTTGCACCTGCTCTGGCGTCCGTTTGTCTGGGGCCTGATGCGCAACACCCTGATGCTGATGGCCGGCGTCACCCTGGCCTGCATGGCCCTGGGCGTGTCACTGGCCTGGCTACTGGAGCGCAGTGACCTGCCGGGACGGCGCTTATGGGGCGTTATTCTGTGCCTGCCTTTCGCCGTGCCGGCCTTTGTCAGCGGCTTTACCTGGGTGTCCCTGAGCCCGCGCTTCGAAGGCCTGGGTGGCGCCATTCTGGTGATGAGCCTGTCCAAGTACCCGCTGGTGTTCCTGCCGGTGGCGGCAACCCTGCGCAACCTCGACACCTCCCTGGAGGAATCGGCGCGCACCCTGGGGCAAAATCGCTGGGGCGTGTTCTTCAGAATCACCCTGCCATTGCTCTGGCCATCGATTCTCGGCGGCAGCCTGCTGATTGCCCTGCACATGCTGGTGGAGTTCGGCGCCCTGTCGATCCTCGGCCTGCAGACATTCACCACGGCGATCTACCAGCAGTTCGAACTGGAGTTCAGCAATGCCAACGCGGCGATGCTGTCGGCGGTGCTGCTGTTCATGTGCCTGCTGATGCTCTGGTTTGAGCTGCGCGTACGCGGCAAGGCGCGGCATGTGCGCATTGGCCAGGGCGTGGCGCGACGCGGTGCACCGATCCGCCTGCGCGCCTGGATGCCAGCGGGGCAACTGTATTGCCTGATCCTGGCACTGCTGGGCAGCGGCATTCCGCTGGGCATGCTGGGTTACTGGCTGAGCGTCGGCTCGTCTGCGGCCTTTCCGGTGGCCGACATCAGCCGTGCACTGTTCTCGTCGCTGTCACTGTCGCTGGGTGGCGCAGGCTTGAGCTTGCTGCTGGCGCTGCCGGTCAGTTTCCTCGTGGTGCGCTACAAAGGCCGTCTGGCGATCTGGGCCGAGCGTTTGCCCTACCTGCTGCACGCCCTGCCCGGCCTGGTGATCGCCTTGACTCTGGTGTATTTCGCCCTGCATTACGTACCGGCTCTGTACCAGACCACCGGATTGTTGCTGCTGGCCTATGCCCTGCTGTTTCTGCCGCTGGCCCAGGCGCCAGTACGCACGGCACTGAACAAGGCAGCGCCGCAACTTGAAGAAGCGGCGCGCACCCTTGGCGCAACGCAGTTCACGGCGTTCTGCCGGGTCACCCTGCCGATTATCTTCCCGGCCCTGGCGGCAGCATTTGCCCTGGTGTTTCTCGATGCCATGAAGGAGCTGACCGCAACCCTGCTGCTCAGCCCGACCGGCATGACCACCCTGGCCACTGAAGTCTGGGCGCACACCGCCAACGTCGAGTTCGCGGCGGCAGCGCCTTATGCTGCACTGCTGATTCTGGTGTCGGGGCTGCCGGTGTATTTGTTGACTACGCGGATGTATCTGAACCGCGCTTGAGGCTGTGGAAAAGCATCGCGGGGCAAGCCCGCTCCCACAGGGTTGTGAATAGCCACCCTGTGGGAGCGGGCTTGCCCCGCGATTGCTTTCAGGCCCGAAACTGCCCGAGGCTGGCCTTGAGCTGCGCCGCCAAATCATCCAGCACCTTGCTACTGGCAGTGGTCTGCATCACCACCTCGGCAGCGCGCTCGGCCTGGGCATGAATGGTCTGCACCCGCCCACGCACAGCCTGAGCCCCTTGTGCCTGTTGCTCAGCCGCGCGGGTAGCCAGGCCAATCGCCGCATGCACCTGCTCAACCGAAGCCTGCACCGACTGCTGCAAGCGCGCATTGTCACGCAGCACCAACAGACCTTCGCTGGCCTGGCGCCCGGCCTGACTGATCGCCGCAACCGCCTCTTTCGCCCCTTGCTGCAGCGCACCGATATGCGCCTGGATATCGCCGGTTGAGCTCTGGGTCTTGCTCGCCAAGGCCCGCACTTCGTCAGCGACCACGGCAAAGCCGCGCCCGGTCTCACCGGCCCGTGCCGCTTCGATCGCGGCGTTGAGCGCCAGCAGGTTGGTCTGTTCGGCGATACCGTGAATCACCGTCAACACCACCTCGATCTGCTCGCTTTGCTGAGCCAGGCGCTCGATGACTTTCGAGCCGGTCTCGACTTGCCCGGCCAGCTCTTCGATGAGCTTGGCCACCTGGGTCGAGGTCCGGCTGTTTTCGTCAGTGGCCTGACGGATATCCACCACTTGCTGCAACGCCGACTGCATGGCGTGGCTCTCGGCCTGGGCCTCATCGGCCATGCTCGACAAGTCGCGCAGGCTGGCCGCCACTTCGTCACGCTGCAGTTCAGCCGCAGCATCGGCGCCGGCATTGCGCTGAGCCATGACGCCGATCTCGACGCCCGTGCGCTGCGCCACTTCACCCGCCTCACGGACAATGGGCTGCAACTTATCGACAAACTGGTTAACCGCGGCCGCCATATCGCCAATCTCGTCGCGGCTGTCGATCGTCACGCGTTTGGTCAAGTCACCCTCACCTGCCGCCAGATCGTTGAGCGCAGCGATCAGCAGACGCAGCTTGTTGACCACCCGCCGCCCCAGTACCACCGCCACCACCAGCAGCACGCCGAGCCCGACCAGCGCCAGGCCTACGCCGATATTCCAGCGTAGCGTTGCAGCAGCCTCCTGGACACTCTGCGAGGTGTTGGCCTGCATGCCAGCAGCACTGGCCTGTGCCGCCTCCAGGCGCGCGCGCAGGGCCTTGTTACTGTCAGCGGCAGCGCCCACCAGGCTCTCGCCAACCAACTGATCACCACTGGCGATCAAGGCCGAGAAGCGCTTGTCGAGGGCGACCAGTTCGGCATCCACTGCCGCAGTGGAAACACCCATCAGCACCTTGCCGATCTCGACGCCGTTAGGACTGATCGAAGCTTCGACGAAGTACACCGAGGGATCATTGCGCGCAGCGTCGAGGACCTTGTCCAGCGCTCGTTCACCCTGGCCCTTTTCCAGCAGGACCTGGTTGATCGGGTTCTGCCGGTTCAGGTAGCGGGTCAGGTGCTGACCCTGGGCATCGTCGTACACCACGAACAGCACATTGGGGTTGCGCTGGGCACGCCGGGAGAACTCCGACAGGGTCGGCACATCGTTGTCCCACATGGCCCGCGGGGCGACCGAGGCCAGCAGTTCAGCCATGTCATTGGCCGAGTCCTTGAGGTTTTTCTCCAGGGTCGCCCGCAACTGGGCCTGCTCGCCTTGCAGACGCGTCGAAAGCCCAGCGGTAAGACGCTGGCGGGTACTGGCGGAAAGGCTATCGAGCCCGGCACTGACTTCCTGCCCGGCCTGCTCAAGCTCGGCGGACAATTTCTGGCTATCGGCACCCAATCGCTTGCCCAAATCGGCCTCAAGGGTGGTGACCGTGCTCCGGGTCAGCGCGACCGCGACCAGCACCTGCACCAAAAGAGCGATACCAAGGGCAACAAAGACCGGCCGCAACAGGCGGCTTCGTAACAGTGAGAGAACGGCAGACACGTAAGAACCCTCTACTACTGGGGCCATTAAAATGATGGCAACCCGAAAGCGATTCTTACAGCAAAGGTTGTGCCGAACAGCAGGCAGAAACGACAAAGGCCCCTATAAAGGGGCCTTTGCTTTCACATCAATCGCGACTCAGGCGAACGGGTGACGCAGCACGATGGTCTCGTTGCGGTCCGGGCCGGTGGAGACGATGTCGATCGGCGCGCCGATCAACGCTTCAATGCGCTTGATGTAAGCACGAGCGTTGGCTGGCAGCTCTTCCAGGGTCTTGGCACCCACGGTCGATTCGGTCCAACCCGGCACTTCTTCGTACACAGGCTGCAGACCCACGTAGCTGTCAGCGTCAGTCGGAGCAACGTCGTTACCTTCTGCATCTTTGTAGCCGACGCAGATGTTGATGGTTTCCAGACCGTCGAGCACGTCCAGCTTGGTCAGGCAGATGCCCGAGATGCTGTTCACATCGATAGCGCGACGCAGGATAACGGCGTCGAACCAGCCGCAACGACGAGCACGGCCGGTCGTCGCGCCAAACTCGTGACCTTGTTTAGCCAGATGCGCACCTACCTCGTCGAACAGTTCGGTCGGGAATGGACCCGAGCCTACGCGCGTGGTGTAAGCCTTGGTGATGCCCAGGATGTAGTCCAGGAACATAGGGCCAACACCCGAACCGGTAGCGACGCCACCAGCGGTGGTGTTCGAACTGGTCACATAGGGGTAGGTACCGTGGTCGATGTCCAGCAACGAACCTTGGGCGCCTTCGAACATGATGTCTTTGCCAGCGCGACGCAGGTCGTGCAGCTCAGCGGTAACGTCCAGCATCAGCGGCTTGAGCAGCTCAGCGTATTCTTTGCATTCAGCCAGGGTCTTGTCGAAGTCAATGGCTGGCTCTTTGTAGTAACCGACCAGCATGAAGTTGTGGTACTCCACCAGTTCACGCAGCTTGTCTTCAAAGCGCGGCATGTTGAGCAGGTCGCCAACACGCAGGCCACGGCGCGCGACCTTGTCTTCGTAGGCTGGGCCGATGCCGCGACCGGTAGTACCGATCTTCAGCTCGCCACGCGCCTTTTCACGGGCCTGGTCCAGCGCAACGTGGAAGGACAGGATCAGCGGGCAGGACGGGCTGATACGCAGGCGCTCGCGCACCGGTACGCCCTTCTCTTCCAGCTTGCTGATCTCACGCAGCAGGGCGTCCGGTGCAACCACCACGCCGTTGCCGATCAGGCACTGTACGCCTTCGCGCAGCACGCCAGACGGGATCAGGTGCAGCACGGTCTTTTCACCGTCGATCACCAGGGTGTGGCCCGCGTTGTGGCCACCTTGGTAGCGCACTACGGCGGCAGCATGTTCGGTCAGCAGATCAACGATCTTGCCTTTGCCCTCATCACCCCACTGGGTGCCCAGGACTACGACATTCTTACCCATAACACTTGTCCTCATTCGCGCAAACTTGGCGCCGGCTCGTACCGGCGGGGAATCTCAAATGGCCAGCGGCAGTACCTGCCAAAGCCCGTTTTGCTGAATCAATTGCCGATCGCAATCCGCCTCGACGGCGGCAGTCAATGGCTGCCCAGGCAGCGCCTGAACCACCCGCTGACCTTCACTGCGCAATTGGCAGACCAACTGCCAGAGTGCTGCATCGCTGCTGTCGGGCATCCAGATCCCGCCAGACGGCAACACAACCTCGGCCCGCCCCAGTGTGACCAGGGTCTTCAAATCCGTGGAGAAACCGGTAGCCGGGCGTGCCCGGCCAAAGTCTGCTCCGATATCGTCGTAACGACCGCCCTGGGCGATCGACTGACCGACGCCCGGGACGAAGACGGCAAACACTACGCCAGTGTGGTAGTGATAACCGCGCAATTCACCCAGGTCGAAATACAGCGGCAGCTCGGGGTAACGCGTAGCCAGCCGCTCGGCGATCGCCATCAGGTCATCCAGCGCTGCCAGCACCGCAGCCGGGGCACGCCCCAGACGCACGCGCGCCTCGGCCAGCACTTCACGACCGCCGCACAGCTCGGTGAGCGAACGCAGCATGGCGGCAAGATCCGCCGGCAGGTTGGCGGTCAGCTCGATCACTTCATCGATAGCCTTGCGCTGCAGGGCATCGAACAGCTGCTGTTCAACCGCGCCGGACAAACCGGCCGCACGGGCCAGGCCACGGTAGATACCGACATGACCAAGGTCCATGTGCACATCCGGCACGTCGGCCAGTTGCAGCATGGCCAGCATCAGGCTGATTACTTCAACGTCGCTGACCGGACTGGCGTCGCCGTACAGCTCGGCACCGAGCTGGATCGGGCTGCGCGAAGTCGACAGCGCGCGCGGCAAGGCGTGCAGCACGCTACCGGCGTAGCACAGACGACTCGGGCCTTCACGACGCAGGGTGTGCGCATCGATGCGCGCGACCTGCGGGGTGATGTCGGCACGAAAGCCCATCTGCCGACCCGATTGCGGGTCAATAACCTTGAACGTGCGCAGATCCAGGTCCTGGCCGGCACCGGTAAGCAGCGATTCCAGGTACTCGATATGCGGAGTCACGACGAACTCGTAACCCCAGCTCTGGAACAGATCCAACACCTGACGACGCGCGATCTCGATGCGCGCCGCCTCAGGTGGCAGTACTTCTTCGATGCCATCTGGCAGCAGCCAGCGGTCTACCGTTGCCATTACGCCATTTCCCCTTTGGTCCGGGCGGCCTGCCCGCAGGCTTGCCTTGAGTGAAGCAGGTATCGCCAAACTATGACGCGCAGCACTGATTCCAGCGCAACCGCCGTGCCGATACCCTCAAATACCTTGGGCTGCGCTGTAGGCCGGCGACGGCTTGCGGCCGTTCGGTCTTGCAGACGCAAAAAAGCCGGGAATTTCCCGGCTGCCGCATCATACACCCGTTTTCTCGCAGGATCACCCCGCCAGGCGTTTTAACCGCCCGGCGGGGTGCAACCTGACTACTTGGCCTTGTCCATGAAGCGGAAGAACTCGCTGTTCGGATCGAGCACGAGTACATCGCTTTTGCTGGCAAAGCTTTCGCGGTAAGCCTTGAGGCTGCGGTAGAACGCGTAGAAGTCCTGGTCCTGACCATAGGCCTTGGCGTAGATCGCCGCCGCCTGGGCATCACCATCACCACGGGCCTCTTCCGATTCCCGATAGGCTTCTGCCAGCAATACACGGCGCTGACGGTCGGCGTCGGCACGAATACCTTCGGCCAGCTCGTTACCTTTGGCGCGGTGTTCGCGGGCTTCACGCTCACGCTCGGTGCTCATACGCTCGAACACGCTGCGGTTTACTTCCTTGGGCAGGTCGATGGCCTTGACGCGAACGTCGACCACTTCGATGCCCAGCTCCTTGCTGGCCATACGGTTCAGCGAGGCAGTAATGTCAGACATCAGCGCGTCACGTTCACCGGAAACCACTTCGTGCAGGGTGCGCTTGCCGAACTGGTCACGCAGGCCGCTTTCCAGACGGCGCGACAGACGTTCGTCGGCGATCTGCTTGAGGCCCGAAGTCGCGGTGTAGAAACGCTCGGCGTCCTTGACCCGCCACTTGGCGTAGGCATCGACCATCACCGCTTTCTTTTCCAGGGTAAGGAAGCGCTGGGTCGGGGCATCCAGGGTCATCAGGCGGGCGTCGAACTTGCGCACCTGGTTGACGTACGGAATCTTCACATGCAGGCCAGGCTGGACATCGGTCTGAACCACACGACCGAATCGCAGCATTACCGCACGCTCGGTCTGCGAGACGATGTAGAAGCTGTTCCAGGCCACGATCGCCAGCACCACGCCAACGATCAGGGCGATCAGCGATTTATTGCTCATCAGCGGCTCTCCCTAGTACGCAACTGTGTTTGCTGCTGTTGCAGCTCAGCTGCCGCGCGATTGGCCGCGTCGTTGGCCGAAGCCGGGACGCTTACTGGAACACTGCTGCTACGGCTGCCTTCGACCATCTTGTCCAGCGGCAGGTACAGCAGGTTGCTCTGGCCATCCTTACCGGAAACCAGGACCTTGCTGGTGTTGCTGTAGACTTCCTGCATGGTGTCCAGGTACAGACGCTGACGGGTCACTTCAGGTGCTTTGCGGTATTCGGCAACCAGCTTGGTGAAGCGATCAGCCTCACCCTTGGCGCGCGAGACGACTTCGTCGCGGTAACCGTTGGCATCCTCGATGATCCGCTGGGCCTGACCACGCGCTTCCGGCACCACGCCATTGGCGTAGGATTCGGCCTGGTTGCGGGCACGCTGCTCGTCTTCACGGGCACGGATCACGTCATCGAAGGCTTCCTGCACTTCACGCGGGGCTGCCGCGCTCTGTACGTTGACCTGGGTGACGGTGATACCGGTACGGTAGGTGTCGAGGAAACGCTGCAGGCGCTCCTTGATTTCCACGGCCATCTGCTCACGACCTTCGGTCAGTACCTTGTCCATGGCGGTGGAACCCACCACATGGCGCAGGGCGCTGTCGGTCGCATGCTGCAGGCTGACTTCAGGCTGATCGACGTTCAGCACGAAATCCTGCAGGTTGGTGATCTTGTACTGCACGGTCAGCGGCACTTCGACGATGTTCTCGTCTTCGGTGAGCATCTGCCCCTGCTTGGTATAGGCACGCTCACGCGTGACGTTTTCCATGTACTTGCGATCGATCGGCGGGAAGTAGATGTTCAGGCCCGGCCCTACGGTTTCGTAGTATTTGCCGAAGCGCAGCACTACCGCCTGCTCCTGTTCGTCGACCACATACACGGCGCTGTACAGCCAGATAGCTGCCAGCACGGCCAGCCCGACGCCGAGCAGGCCGAAGCCACCGCCCTTGCCGATGCCGTTGTCACCGCCGCGTTTTTTGCCACTGCCGAACATGCCGTTCAGGCTGTCCTGCAGCTTGCGGAAGGCCTCGTCGAGATCCGGCGGCCCTTTCTTGTCGCCACCACGGCGCCCGCCCCACGGATCCTGATTGTTCGAGTTGCCACCCGGCTCATTCCAAGCCATAGCGCTCTCCATCTGATAAAGCAAAGACGCACCCACGGCGCGCCGTCCAATGCTACAGAATGCCTGTCACGGCTGCCCGACCGCGTCGCCGGGCTTTTATTGCAAAGTGTGTTGCTCGATGAACTCCGCCGGCTTCAAGCCTTCGCGAGTGACCAGGCGATTGAACTCGACCCGCGACACCCGAATGGCCAGAAGACTGCTGCCTTCATCGTCGTGCTCTTCGCCCTGCACTGCGCCCAATGCAAAGAATTGCGCGCGCAATCGCGCGAAACGCTGTTCAAGGCGCAAGGTTCCGATAAACAGGTCATCCCCCAGCAACTCGGCGACTGCCTGCCCCACCAGTTCCAGGCCGCGCCCATCACGCGCCGAGACCCAGACCCGCTGCGGCTTGCCGTCGGCATCGCGCTGAATCTGTGGCTCGACACCCTCAAGCAGGTCGAGTTTGTTATAGACCTCGAGGATCGGCAAGCCTTCTGCACCAATCTCCCCCAACACCGCCATGACCTGTTCAATCTGCTCCATGCGATCAGGCTCATGGGCGTCGATCACATGCAGCAGCAGATCGGAGTTGCTCGACTCTTCGAGCGTAGCCCGAAAAGCTTCCACAAGCTTGTGTGGCAGGTGGCGAATGAAACCCACGGTATCGGCCAGCACGATCGGCCCGACGTCATCGAGCTCAAGCCGGCGCAGGGTCGGGTCGAGGGTCGCGAACAGCTGGTCGGCCGCGTAGACCTCGGATTGGGTCAGGGCATTGAACAGGGTCGATTTGCCGGCGTTGGTATAGCCGACCAGGGACACCGACGGGATATCTGCCCGTTTGCGCCCGCGGCGAGCCTGCTCGCGCTGGCTGCGGACCTTCTCCAGGCGCGCCTTGATCTGGCGCAGACGCACCCGCAACAGACGCCGGTCGGTTTCCAGCTGGGTTTCACCCGGACCGCGCAGGCCGATACCGCCTTTCTGCCGCTCAAGGTGTGTCCAACCGCGTACCAGCCGCGTGCTCATGTACTCAAGCTGAGCCAGTTCGACCTGCAGCTTGCCTTCATGGGTACGCGCCCGCTGGGCGAAGATGTCGAGAATCAGACCGGTGCGGTCAAGCACGCGACACTCGAAAACTCGTTCGAGGTTACGTTCCTGACTGGGGGTGAGGGTGTGATTGAAAATCACCAAATCTACCTGCTCGGCGCTGACCAGGTCGCGCAATTCCTCGACCTTGCCACTGCCAATCAGGTATTTGGCGCTGGGCTGATGTCGCGCCACATTGGCGAACGCGACTATATCGGCCCCAGCCGACAGTGCCAGCTCCCGAAACTCCTGCGGATCTTCGCGCGCCTCAGGGTTCTGACCTTCCAAGTGAACGAGGACTGCCCGCTCACCACCACCGTGGCGCTCAAAGAACAAAGCAGACTCCTATCAGGCGTTACCTGGCTCAGCGTCGCCATGCTCGGATTCGGATGCGCTTGGCAGACGGATCGGACGCACAGGAACCACTGTCGAGATAGCGTGCTTGTAAACCATCTGGCTGACGGTGTTTTTCAGCAGGATCACGAACTGGTCGAAGGATTCGATCGTGCCTTGCAGCTTGATGCCGTTAACCAGATAGATCGAAACCCCAACTTTTTCTTTTCTCAAAGTATTCAAGTAAGGGTCTTGTAGCGAATGCCCTTTTGACATATGCCGCACTCCTGTAAGGATCAATAGTAAAAAAATCAAAGAAAAACTGATGGCTCAAGCCGCCCCACCCCAAGGATAGACGGCAATTACAAGGACTCAGCTCAATATGGAGACCGATCCCAGGTATTTCAAGGTGCGAGACAGATTGTCGCAAGCCAGGCTATCCAACCAGTGCAGGTCAGCCCAACTACGCAACCAGGTGAATTGCCGTTTCGCCAATTGGCGAGTGGCAATAATGCCGCGCTCCTGCATTTCAACTGATGTTAACTTGCCATCAAGATGATCCCAGACCTGGCGATAACCAACCGCCCGTATAGACGGCAGCCCCGCGTGCAAGTCACTTCTGGCTCGCAGCAATCGGACCTCGTCAACGAAGCCCTGTTCCAGCATTTGCCCAAATCGTAGCGCAATCCGCTCGTGCAACACGTGACGGTCGGCAGGCGCAATGGCCAGGCTGGCGACAGTATAGGGCAAATGACCCGCCGCCGAAGGGCCTGCGGCGCTACTTTCCGCGGATTGACGCTGGCGGTGAGCCGTCATTGTCAGGCCGCTGACCCGATAAACCTCGAGCGCGCGAATCAGGCGCTGGGGGTCATTGGGGTGAATTCTCGCTGCCGATTCCGGGTCGACCGCTGCCAACTGCTGGTGCAGCCCTTGCAATCCAAGGCGTGCAGCCTCTTCTTCAAGTTCGGCGCGTACCTGCGGGTCGGCCGCAGGCATGTCGGCCAGGCCTTCGAGCAGGGCCTTGTAATAGAGCATGGTGCCACCGACCAGCAGCGGTATTTTGCCGCGCGCGGTGATATCGGCCATGGCCTCCAGTGCATCACGACGAAAATCGGCAGCCGAATAGCTCTGGGCCGGGTCGAGAATATCGATCAGGCGGTGAGGATGGGCCGCCAGCACCTCTTTGGAGGGCTTGGCCGTGCCAATATCCATACCTCGATAGACCAGCGCCGAATCGACACTGATCAACTCGCAAGGCAGTACCTTGGTCAGCTCGATGGCCAGATCGGTCTTGCCCGCCGCGGTCGGGCCCATCAGGAATATCGCGGGAGGTTTGCCACTCATTTTATCGACCGCGCAGGAACAGTTTGTCCAGATCGTCCAGGCCCAGTTGGGTCCAGGTCGGTCGGCCATGGTTGCATTGGCCGCTGCGCTCGGTGTTTTCCATGTCGCGCAGCAGGCCGTTCATTTCTGCCAGCGCCAGGCGCCGGTTGGCGCGGATGGCACCGTGGCAGGCCATGGTGCCGAGCAGTTCGTTCAAGTGCGCCTGAATCCGGTCGCTGGTGCCGTATTCCATCAGGTCGGCCAGCACATCCTGGACCAGGCGGTTGGCTTCGGCCTGCTTGAGCAGTGCCGGGATCTGGCGAATCGCCAGGCTTTCCGGGCCCAGGCGTTGTAATTCGAAGCCCAGGCGCTGGAACCATTCGGCATGCTCTTCGGCACAATCGGCCTCACGCTGGCTCAGCGCCAGGGACTCTGGCACCAGCAGCGGCTGGCCGCTGAGCCCTTCGCTGGCCATGGCCACTTTCAGGCGCTCGTACATGATGCGCTCATGGGCCGCGTGCATGTCTACCAGCACCAGACCCACGGCGTTCTCGGCAAGAATATAGATACCCTTGAGTTGCGCCAGGGCGTAGCCCAGTGGCGGGATATCACCCTGGCTGTCAGGCAGTGCAGCGGGCGCGGCCTCGTTCAGCGGCGCAAAGAATTCACGGTAGACGCTCTGCGTCTCGGCAGCCGGTAGCGCCTGGGCCGGACGCGGGGTGTACTGATACTGGTATGCGCCACCACTGCCACTGCCGTTGCCAGCGCCCATGGGCCGCACGCCCGGCTCGGCCAGCGGCTGCTCAAGCAGGTTGGCCGCCAGGCGCATCTCGCCCTGAGGGCCGAATTCGCCGGCCTGGATACCGCTGGGGCGGATGATTTCGCTGGTCGCGGCAGGCGCAGCCAGTTGATCTTCCGGACGCACGTCGGCCAAGGCCCGGTGCAAGGTGCCATAAAGGAAGTCATGGACCATGCGCCCATCACGAAAACGCACTTCATGCTTGGTCGGGTGCACGTTGACGTCGACGCCGGTGGGGTCGACCTCGAAGAACAGCACGAACGTCGGGTGCCGGCCGTTGAACAGTACATCGCGATAGGCCTGGCGCACCGCGTGGGCAACCAGCTTGTCGCGCACCGCACGACCGTTGACGAAGAAGTACTGCAAATCGGCCTGGCTGCGCGAGAAGGTCGGCAAGCCAACCCAGCCCCACAGGTGCAAGCCATTGCGTTCGACTTCGATCGGCAATGCCTGCTCAAGAAAGCCCGGGCCGCAGATCGCCGCCACGCGCCGGGCGCGTGCAGTGTCATCCTGGGCTTCGTGCAGACTGAGAATGCTCTTGCCGTTGTGACGCAGGTGAAAACCTACATCAAAGCGCGCCAGCGCCAGGCGCCGGATCACTTCCTGCAGGTGATCGAATTCGGTTTTCTCGGTTTTGAGGAACTTGCGCCGGGCCGGGGTGTTGAAGAACAGGTCACGCACTTCGACCGAGGTACCGACCGGATGCGCCGCCGGCTGCACTCGGGGGGCCATGTCGCGGCCTTCGGTTTCCACCTGCCAGGCCTGTTCGGCATCGCGGGTTCGCGAGGTCAGGGTCAAGCGTGCGACCGAGCTGATCGATGCCAGCGCCTCACCACGAAAACCCAGGCTCATGACCCGCTCGAGGTCTTCCAGGTCGCGAATCTTGCTGGTGGCGTGACGGGCCAGAGCCAGCGGCAGGTCGTCGGCGGCGATACCGCTGCCATCGTCGCGGACCCGCAGCAATTTCACGCCACCCTGCTCGACTTCCACGTCGATGCGCCGGGCACCGGAGTCGAGGCTGTTCTCCAGCAACTCCTTGATGACCGACGCCGGGCGTTCGACCACCTCACCGGCGGCGATCTGGTTCGCCAGCCGCGGGCTGAGCAGCTCGATCCGTGCGCTATCGGTCATTGCTGGGACGCCAGGGCAGTAGTAGGGATATGCAGGCTCTGGCCGACCTTCAACTCATCGGTCTTGAGGTTGTTGGCAGAACGCAGGCTGGCTACGTTGACCTGATAACGCACGGCGATCATCGCCAGCGTCTCACCCGGCCGCACGCTGTGTTCGCGCGGCCCCTGGGCAATCTTGCCGCTGTCGCGCAGGAAGGCGATGTAAGTGCCTGGCGGCGGGTTCTGCTGGAAGAACTGGCGCACGCCGCTATGAATCGAGCGTGCCAACGATTGCTGGTGGCTCGGGGTGGCCAGTTTGGCCGCCTCGTTGGCGTTGGAGATAAAGCCGGTTTCCACCAGGATCGACGGGATGTCTGGCGACTTGAGCACCATGAAGCCCGCCTGTTCGACCCGGCGCTTGTGCAGCGGCGTGACCCGGCCCATGTTGCCCAGCACCTTCTGCCCGACGTTGAGGCTGGAACTCAGCGACGCGGTCATCGACAGGTCGAGCAGCACGCCGGCGAGCATGCGGTCCTTGTCATCGAGGCTGACGTTGCCAGCGCCACCGATCAGGTCCGAACGGTTTTCACTGTCTGCCAGCCAGCGTGCGGTTTCCGAGGTGGCGCCGCGATCGGACAGGGCGAACACCGAGGCGCCGAAGGCGGCCTTCGACGGTGCGGCGTCGGCGTGGATCGAGATGAACAGGTCGGCGCCCTTCTTGCGGGCGATCTCGGTACGCTTGCGCAGCGGAATGAAGTAATCGCCGGTACGCGTCAGTTCGGCGCGGAAGCCTTTCTCGCTGTTGATCTGACGCTGCAGCTCTTTGGCGATCGACAGCACGATGTCTTTTTCATGCTGGCCCTTGGAGCCCGAGGCGCCCGGGTCTTCGCCACCATGACCGGCGTCGATGGCGATAACGATGTCACGCTTGCCACTGGGCACCGGGGTCAGCTTGATTGCCGGCTGCGCTGGCGTCACCGGCACAGCGGGTGCAGTGGCAACCGGAGGGGTTGGCGGTGGCGAAACGGCGTCGGCAGCCTGATCGTAAAGGTCGACGACCAGGCGGTTGCCGTACTGGGCGTTAGGCGCCAGGGTGAAACTCTTGGGGGTCACCGACTTGCTCAGGTCCACGACCACACGCAGGTCGGTAGGTGTGCGCTGGGCCGAGCGCACACTGGTAATCGGGGTGTTGGAAGTCGACACGGTCAACGGCGCGGCCAGGGTCGCACCATTGATGTCGATAACCAGGCGATCCGGGGCGGTCAGGGTAAAGACACTGTGCTGCACAGGCCCTGAGAGGTCGAACACCAGCCGCGTGTTATCCGGCGCTCGCCACAAACGCATACTTTTGACTTGCGTGACGGCCAGAGCATCAACAGTCACCGCCGTAAGCAGCAATCCTACGACCGCAACCAGTGCGCGAATGCGCATACCTATCCCCATTTTCTATTTGAATTCCAAGGCCAGAGCGGCACACCAGGCTTCGCCACGTGCCCCCTGCGGCGACAGGTTGAGCGAACGACCGCTCGCCTGGGGGCTTATGGTAATGGTCAGGTCGGGCTTTGGCAAAATACCCGCCCCCTTTTGGGGCCATTCGAACAGGCACAGGGCATCGTTTTCGAAGTAATCGCGAATACCGATGTACTCAAGCTCTTCGGGATCGACCAGGCGATAGAGGTCGAAGTGGAAGGCACGGATCTCGCCGATCTCGTAGGGCTCGACCACAGTAAACGTAGGGCTTTTGACCGCCCCTTTGTGGCCGAGACCGCGGATGATGCCGCGCGACAGGGTGGTTTTACCCATTCCCAGATCGCCTTCCAGAAAAATCACGCCGTGACCTTTGGTCACTTCGGCGATACGGGTGCCGAAGCGGACCATGGCCTCTTCGTCGGCCAAAAACAGGGTTACACCTGACACGCTGAATGCTCCTCCAATAAATGACGAATGGCCGGGACCAGATCACTGGCCGCCAGCCCCCGACCGTGCATGCCCAACCGCTCTCCGGCGCAAGCGTGCAGCCAGACGCCCAGGCAGGCGGCGTCCCAGCCCGACATGCCCTGAGCCAACAGCGCCCCCAGCACACCACTGAGCACATCGCCCAGGCCCGCCCCGGCCATCGCCGGATGCCCGCGGTTGCACAGGGCAAGCTGCCCGGCCGGATCAGCCACCAGGGTACCGGCGCCCTTGAGCACACAGATGACCGCATATTTACGTGCAAGTTTGCGCGCCGCCCCGGCACGGTCCGCCTGTACTGCTTCAGTGGAAATGCCCAGCAGCCTGGCCGCCTCCCCCGGATGCGGGGTGATGATCGAGCCCGCCGCCAGCGCCAATGGCGCCCGTGCCAGCAGGTTCAAGGCGTCGGCATCCCACACTTGCGGCAACCGCGCGCTGACGACTGCCGACAGCAAGCTACGCCCCCAGGCCGCCTGGCCGAGGCCGGGGCCGACCACCACGACCGACGCGCGCTCGATCGGGGTCATCAACTGATTGGCCGAATGCACACCCAGACACATCACCTCCGGCAGCCGCGCCAGGGCCGCAGGCACCTGCTCGCTGCGCGTGGCCAGCGAAACCAGCCCGGCGCCACAACGCAACGCGGCTTCGGCGCTGAGCAGAACCGCTCCGCCGGTACCACGATCGCCGCCAACCACCAGGACGTGGCCGAAATCACCTTTTTGCGCCGCAAGCAGGCGCGGCGCGAGGGGCGTCAAGGCAACACTGGTGAGGATTTGCGCCTGGTTTGCAGGGTGTTTGGTCTGAGGCATGGGTCAAAGGCTCCGATGTCTGGCAGAATTATACGCACCTGAGTCTGCGTTGCCTTATTTCCCATGTCTGCTGCCACCCCCGATCTTCCCGCACTGGCCCAATCAATCAAGGATTGGGGCAAAGAGCTCGGCTTTGCCCATGTCGGCATCGCCGGGGTGGAGCTGGGCGAGCACGAGCAACACCTGGAGCGCTGGCTGCAGGCGGGCTATCACGGTGAAATGGACTACATGGGCGCGCATGGCAGCAAACGCTCGCACCCGGAGCAACTGGTGCCCGGCACCCTGCGCGTGGTGTCCCTGCGCATGGACTACCTGCCAGGCGACACGCGCATGGCCCAACAACTGGCCCAACCGGAAAAAGCCTACATCTCCCGGTACGCCCTGGGCCGTGACTACCACAAGCTGATTCGCAAGCGCGTGCAGCACCTGGCCGAGCGCATCCAGAAAGAAATCGGTCCCTTCGGCTTTCGCGCCTTCGTTGACAGTGCGCCGGTACTGGAGAAGGCCATCGCCGAGCAGGCCGGCCTGGGCTGGATTGGCAAGAACACCCTGCTGCTCAACCGCAAGGCGGGCAGCTACTTCTTTCTCGCCGAACTGTTTGTCGACCTGCCGCTGCCTGTCGATCCGCCCCAGGTCAGCGAACATTGCGGGCGTTGCACGGCCTGCCTGGACATCTGCCCCACCCAGGCCTTTGTCGGCCCTTACCTGCTTGATGCCCGGCGCTGCATCTCGTACCTGACCATCGAACTGAAAAGCGCTATCCCTGAAGAACTGCGCGCGCTGATCGGCAACCGGGTGTTCGGTTGCGATGACTGCCAGATCGTCTGTCCGTGGAACCGCTTTGCCAGGCCCACCGACGAGAGCGACTTCAAGCCCCGGCATAACCTCGACAGCGCGGGATTGGCGGAGTTGTTCATGTGGGATGAACAGACCTTTCTCGACAGTACCGAAGGCTCGCCGCTGCGGCGCGCCGGCTATGAGCGCTGGCTGCGCAACCTGGCGGTGGGGTTGGGGAATGCGCCGTCGACAATCCCCGTACTGGAGGCACTCAAGGCGCGGCAGGACTACCCTTCGGAACTGGTGCGCGAGCATGTGGAGTGGGCACTGAAGCAGCATGCCGCGCGGCAAGCCAGCTGATTTCGCGGCGCGACCATCGCTGGCAAGGCCAGCTCCCACAGGGTTTGGTGGGCACAGAAATTGTGGGAGCCGGCCTTGCCGGCGATGAGGCCGGTACTGCTCTGATCAATGCTCGTCGTTGTAATGAAACTTCGGCATTTCCCAGTGGAAACGAATCGCCAGCAAGCGCAGCAGAAAGCCGCCAAACAAGGTCAGCAGGATCGCCTGCTCGCCGGGCACCTTGAAGTAGACACAACCCAGATAGAACCAGGCCGCGGCAAAAGACACACTCGCATACAGCTCACGGCGGAAGATCAGCGGAATATCGTTACAGAAAATATCCCGGAGAATGCCGCCAAACACCCCGGTGATCACCCCGCTGATAGACGCCACCAGCATGCCCTGGCCCATTTCCAGGGCGGTCATGCAGCCGATCAGGGTAAAAGCGACCAGCCCCAGCGCGTCGAGCACCAGGAACAAGGAGCGCAGGTGACGCATCAAGGGTGCAATGAAGATGGTCATCAGCGCGGCAAAGCTGGTCAGCACCAGGTATTCCGGGTGCTTGACCCAGGTCAGCGGGTAATGCCCCAGCAACACATCGCGCACTGAACCGCCACCCAGGGCGGTGATGCAGGCAATCAGCACCACGCCGAACCAGTCCATGCCGCGGCGCCCGGCAGACAGCGCGCCAGTCATGGCTTCAGCGGTGATTGCAATGAGGTAGAGCATCAACAACATGGCGCAGATCCGTGCAATGGGGCGCGCAGTCTAACCAGTTGCCTCAGGCACCAAAAGGGGGCGCCGCACGGATTGTCTGTACAACCGTGCGGCGGGGTGATCAGAACTTGATGAAGTGTTCGCGGTAGTGGCGAAGTTCGTTGATCGATTCGCGAATATCGTCCAGCGCCAGGTGCGTGCCACCTTTCTTGAAACTGTCGCGCACCGCAGGTGCCCAGCGTGCCGCCAGCTCTTTGAGGGTCGAGACATCCAGGTTGCGGTAGTGGAAGTAGTTTTCCAGGCCGCGCATGTGGCGGTAGAGGAAACGACGATCCTGGCAGATGCTGTTGCCACAGATCGGCGACTTGCCTTTCGGTACCCACTGCTCCAGGAAGGCAATGGTCTGCGCTTCGGCTTCGGCCATGCTGACCTTGCTGTCCTTGACCCGCTGGGTCAGGCCGGAGGCGCCATGGGTGCGGGTGTTCCACTCGTCCATGCGCGCCAGCACCTCGTCACTGTGGTGAATGGCGATCACCGGCCCTTCGGCCAAGGTGTTGAGGTCGCTGTCAGTAACGATGGTGGCCATTTCGATAATGACGTCGTGGTCCGGATCCAGACCGGTCATTTCCAGGTCGATCCAGATCAGGTTCTGTGGGTTCTGCATGATTCTGCTCCTCGGTAGGTGCGCAGTTTAGCCTAGTGGAGCGTGCTAAACTCCTCGCCGTTTAATAATGCATGCCGAACACGGAACCTTCATGGCCAAACGCCAGCTCAATCGCCGCCAAAACTGGCGGATCGAAAAAATCCAGGGTGAACGCGCTGCCCGCGCCGCCAAACGCGAACAACAGACCCTGAAGGAGCTCGAAGGCGGTGACTTGGGCCCCGAGCAACTCGGCCTGGTGATCGCCCACTTTGGCGTGCAGGTCGAAGTCGAGGCCCAGGACGGCGAAGATGCCGGCCAGGTGTTCCGCTGCCACTTGCGCGCCAACCTGCCAGCGCTGGTAACCGGCGACCGCGTGGTGTGGCGCGCGGGCAACCAGGGTATCGGCGTAATCGTCGCGCAAATGCCGCGCAACACCGAGCTGTGCCGCCCCGACAGCCGTGGCCAGCTCAAGCCGGTGGCGGCCAACGTCGATCTGATCGTGATCGTCTTCGCCCCGGCGCCGGAACCGCATGCCAACCTGATCGACCGCTACCTGGTAGCCGCCGAACACGCCGGCATTCACCCGCTGCTGTTGCTCAACAAAGCCGACCTGATCAACGAACAGAACGCCCCGGCGCTCAACGCGCTGCTGGCGGTGTACCGCCAGCTGGGTTATCCATTGCTGGAGGTTTCGGCCCATCACGGCGATGGCATGCAGCAGCTGCAGGCGCGCCTGGATGACCATATCAGCGTCTTCGTCGGTCAGTCGGGGGTCGGCAAGTCGTCGCTGGTCAACAGCCTGCTGCCCGAGGTGCAGACCCGGGTCGGCGATCTGTCGGAGTGGTCCGGCCAGGGTACGCACACCACCACGACCGCACGCCTGTACCACTTCCCGGGCGGCGGTGAGCTGATCGACTCCCCGGGTATTCGCGAATTCGGCCTGGGTCACGTCAGCCGTGCCGATGTCGAAGCCGGCTTCATCGAGTTCAACGACCTGATCGGCACCTGCCGCTTCCGTGACTGCAAGCATGATCGCGAGCCAGGTTGCGCGTTGCTCAAGGCCCTGGAAGACGGTCGTGTCCAGCAGCAGCGGATGAACAGCTATCGCTCGATCATTGCCAGCCTGCCTGAAGACAGCTACTGAAATACCGCGTGAGGCTCGCAATGGGCCTCACTTTGCTGCCTCGTAGGAAAACACTGCAGGAAAATTTACCAAGCAAGGTAAGACCCTTCTTTAACGCTGGTCGTCCCTTGCCGTCATAAAAGCTTTCATTGATTGTCACCTTTCAGATTCGCCACGACCAAGCGAATCAACTCCATGCTCTGAGTATGAAAGGAATCAACAATGACAATACGATCCTCAGGTACCCGCCACCCAGCCTGTGCACCAGGAGGGCCTGTCTGATGCCAGTCGTTATCAGCTATCGCCACCCGCAACGCCTGGATGCCTACATCATCAGCGAACGCCTGAAACTTGAAGGCATTGCTACCCACCTGGATCTGTTCGATGGCGACGCCGGGCAGACCGGCGACGACATCAGCGGCCTGGTCTGTAGCAACATCAGCAGCTGTACGCACCTGATCAGCGTGCTGTCCGAAGAGAACGCCGATACCTGGTGGGTGCCCTTCCAGCTCGGTGCTGCCACCCTCAGCAATCGTCGGGTATCGCTGTTCCAATGTGCAGAGAGCACATTGCCCGACTACCTGGACAAGTGGCCGATCATGAGTTCACGCGAGCACATCGACCTGTTCGTCCTCGCCTACCATGACGAACAGACCTTCAAACGTTCGATCACCAAAGAAGAAGCTGGCGCCGACGCCACCAACCGCCTGAACGCAGGATTCTTTCACGCCGACCTGAAGGCCAAGATCCGCCGCGGTTTCTGAAGCCGCCCATAAAGCACAACGCCCGTGAGCATCGCTGCTCACGGGCGTTGTGATCAGAACCCAGGATTACTCCTTGCTCTCATCCATCTTCAACACACCATCCTCGAAGATGTTCAGCTTCTGGCGCAGCTCGCGCGGCTGCATCGGCTCGGCCTCGGGTGCCGGGGCCGGCACTGCAGGCGCAGGAGCCGGCGCATTGGCGTCTGGAACGGTGCCCTCAGGCGCAGCTGGCTGCTCGCCTTCAAGGGTCCGCTGGGCCTTCTTGGTCAAGACAATGATATCGATGCGCCGGTTGACCGGGTTGAGCGGGTTCGCCCGATCAAACAACGATGACGAGGCGTAACCGACCACCCGGGCAACCTGCGCATCCGGGTAGCCACCGGCAACCAGGGCGCGCCGCGCCGCGTTGGCACGGTTGGCCGACAGTTCCCAGTTGCCGAAGTCACCGGTGCCGGCATACGGCTTGGCATCGGTATGGCCGCTGATACTGATCTTGTTCGGTACCGCCTTGATGGTGTCGGCCATGGCCAGCAGGATATCTTCGAAGTACGGCTGCAAGCGGGCGCTGCCCAGGTCGAACATGGGCCGGTTTTCGGCATCCATGATCTGGATGCGCAGACCATCCTGGGTAATTTCGAAGAGGATCTGGTCCTTGAACTTCTGCAGCTGCGGGTTTTCTTCGACCTTGTTCTGCAATTCCTGCAAGAGCAACTCGAGACGCTCGCGCTCGACCTGCTCGGCCATGCTTTCAACCTTGTCCTGGCCCAGCTGGATACTGGTGTCCGGGGTCGGCTCGGACTTCTCTTCCGGGTTGATGGTCTTTTCCGGGGCAAGCTGTGGCGAGCCCCCCAGGTCAATAACGTAGGGTGTGCCGCTTTCGGAAAAACCGATCGGGTCCTTGAAGTAGCCGGCAATGGCGATCTTCTGCTCCGGCGTGGCCGTCGACAGCAGCCAGAGCACCAGGAAGAACGCCATCATCGCCGTAGCAAAGTCGGCGAAGGCGATCTTCCAGGCGCCACCGTGGTGGCCGTCGCCAAAGCGTTTGACGCGTTTGACGATAATGGGCTGGTTGTTCTCCATGACTCAGCGTCCGCGAACCGCTTGTTCCAGCTCGGCGAAGCTCGGACGGTGGGCCGGAAACAGCACCTTGCGCCCGAATTCCACAGCCAGCGACGGCGGCATGCCGGAAGCCGAGGCTACCAGCGAAGCCTTGATGGCTTCATAGACGTTGAGTTCTTCCCGGGCATCCTGACGCAAGGCGGTGGCCAGCGGGCCAAAGAAACCGTACGCCGCGAGAATACCGAAGAAGGTACCGACCAGCGCCGCACCCACGTGCAGGCCGATGGATTTCTGGTCGCCATCGCCCAGCGAGGCCATGGTCACCACGATCCCCAGTACCGCCGCAACGATACCGAAGCCCGGCATACCGTCGGCGATACCAGTCACGGCATGGGACGGATGATCGAGCTCTTCCTTCATGCTCAGCAGTTCCATGTCGAACAGGCCTTCGAGCTCATGCGGAGCCATGTTGCCGGTGGACATGATGCGCAGGTAGTCGCAGATGAACGCAGTCATGCGTTCATCACCGAGCACAGCGGGGTACTTGGCAAAAATCGGGCTGGAGGCGGCGTCTTCGATATCGGCTTCAATCGCCATCATGCCTTCGCGCCGGCTCTTGTTGAGGATCTCGTAGACCAGCCCGAGCACCTCGATATAGAAGGTATGGGTAAAGCGCGTACCAAACATCTTCAGCGACTTCTTGATTACATGCATGGTCATGTAACCGGGGTTCGCCTGCAGGAACGCACCAAAGGCCGCGCCACCGATGATCAACACCTCGAAGGGCTGAATCAGTGCGGCAATTTTGCCGTGGGATAGAACATATCCGCCGAGCACACTCGCGAATACGACGATGATGCCGATAATTTTAGCCATAGATAGAAAGCACTTACTGTCGTGGTCAGGGTCGTGAGCGGAAGTTAATAAAACTCTTCTTCTACTTATCGGCAGATCTGCGCCAGACTATAGTCAGTCACGGCGAAAAGCCAGTTCGGCCCCCTCCAGCATACCTATTGAATCCATCGTGCCAGATCAAATACCAAAAACACTCGATGCCTGGGTCAAACTACTCGATAGCGTTCGCCTGCCGGTTCCGCTGGCCAGCTACGAACGGGTAAAAGCCACCATTGCCGACAACCGCAGTGCGCTGCGCGATATTGCCGAGGTGATGCAGGACAGCCCGGCGCTGGTGCTCAGCGTCATGCGCGAGGCTAACCATCACACCCAGACCAGCATCGGCGAGCCCGCCGAAAGCCTGGAAGTCGCCCTCAATCGCCTGGGGCTGGCACGCACCTCAGAGCTGTTGGAGCGCTTGCCGGCGCTCCCCGAGGGTGAAATTGCGCCGACCTTGCGCCAATTGCAGCAGGTCAGCCAACACGCCAGCCAGCAGGCCAACGGCCTGTTCGCCAGCCGCCTGGCGCGGCTCTGGCAGGAAATACACTGGGGCAGCCTGTTGTTTCTGTCGCCTTTATGGCCACTGGCCCTGACCTTTCCCAAGCTGCTCGAAGACTGGGAACTGCGCGTGGTGCACAAGGGCGAATCGGCGCCGCAGGTAGAAATGGAGCTGTTCGGGGTACGGCTGCTCAGCTTGTGCCAGGCACTGGCCGAACACTGGCGCCTGCCGGACTGGGTCACGCGCGGCTATCACCTGCTGCAGGAGGAGCGGCGTTTGCTGGCCAAGGCACTGCACATCGCCCGCGACCGGAACAGCCTGCGCCAACAGCAGCGTCTGGACGACAACCCGAACCTGCGCCGCTGGTTCAATCAGCCCGCCAACACCGTACTCTTGGCCAACGGCCTGGCCCTGGCGGCACAAGTCGGCTGGACCAACACGCATGTTCGACGCTGGCAACTGCTTACCAGCCTGTACCTGCAGACCTCACTGGATGATGTGCAACAGCTGGTGCACCAACAAGCGGCCATCAGCGCCCGCCACCATGCCTGTCATGACCTGTTTCACCCGGCCGAAGCCCTGCTCTGGCCCTGGCATCAACGGCGCCTGCACCAGGGTCTGATCGCCCCGCCGCCGCCCTCGGCCCAGGCCCTGGGCACCTGGCGCAAGCTGTGCGCCGAGCTACTGGTCGAGCCCAGCCCGTTCAGCAATGCCCTTCACCTGACGACCCTGGCCCGAGATGCCTTGGTCGCCTGTGGCATGCAGCGGGTCATGCTGCTGATGACCGACAAGACCCTGACGCAGCTGCGGGTTCATCAGATTGCCGGATTGGCGCCAGAAGCGGCTGGCCTGGTTTTGCCTGTCGAACAGAGCAAACTGCTTCAGCGCCTGTTGAGCGCGTCGGCGCAACTGCGCCTGACCCCCGAAAATCACGCACAATTCTCGGCGCTGCTTCCGGCTCACTTGCGCGCATTGTTTCGCAGCGAACACCTGCTGTTGCGCTCGCTGTCGAGCAATGGCCGCGTAGTGATGCTGCTGATTGCCGACCAGGGTGCAAAACCGCTGGCTGATATCAGCGTGCAGGCCTTTGCCAAGACCGCGCAATGCATCGAGCGCGCCTTGACCGCCTTCAGCACCCGCAGCGCCTGACCCATGCGCTACAATCGCCCCCTCTGTTCTGCTCTGGAGACTCTGGATGACTGACTTTTCTGGCTTGCCCCTGGTAATCGAACCGGCTGACCTGCAAGCCCGGCTTGATGTACCGGAGTTGATCCTGGTGGACCTGACCAGCGTCAACCGCTATAACAGCGGGCACATTCCGGGGGCTCGCTTTGTCGACCCGAAGCGTACCCAGCTGGGCCAACCCCCTGCGCCGGGCCTGCTGCCGGCCAAAGCCGATCTGGAAAAACTGTTTGCCGAACTCGGCCACAACGCCAATGCGGTCTACGTGGTCTATGACGACGAAGGCGGCGGCTGGGCCGGGCGCTTCATCTGGTTGCTGGATGTCATCGGTCACACGCGTTATCACTACCTCAACGGTGGTGCGCAAGCGTGGCCAGCGAGCACTCTCAGCACCGACGTACCGGCCGCTGCCAGCGGCACGGTCAGCCTGACCCTGCACGAAGAACCCACGGCAACCCGTGAATACCTGCAAAGCCGCATCGGCGCCGCCGACCTGGCGATCTGGGATGCACGCAGCCCCGCTGAATACCGCGGCGAGAAAGTCCTGGCCGCCAAAGGCGGGCACATTCCCGGCGCGGTCAATTTCGAATGGACTGCCGGCATGGACCTGAACAATGCCCTGCGCATCCGCAAGGACATGCCCGAGATCCTCGAACAGCTGGGCATCAGCAAAGACAAGGAAGTGGTTACCCACTGCCAGACACATCACCGCTCCGGCTTTACCTATCTGGTGGCCAAGCATCTGGGCTACCCTCGGGTCAAAGCCTATGCCGGATCCTGGGGCGAATGGGGCAACCACCCCGACACCCCTGTTGAAGTTTAAGGAAACCTAATGAAATCCCGCTTGTTCATCATCAGTCAGTACCTGCTGCCTCATCACCTGCTGTCGCGCCTGGCCGGCTGCATTGCCGAATGCCGCGTGCGCTGGTTCAAGAATGCCTTCACCAGCTGGTTCGCCAAGCGCTACCAGGTCGATATGTCCCAGGCCCTGGTCGAGGACGTCACCGCTTACGAGCATTTCAACGCCTTCTTCACCCGCGCCTTGAAACCCGGTGCACGTCCGCTCGACGAGACCCCGGGTGCAGTCCTCTGCCCGGCCGACGGTGCGGTCAGCCAGCTGGGCCCGATCGAGCACGGTCGCATTTTCCAGGCCAAAGGCCACAGCTTCAGCGCGCTTGAACTGCTGGGCGGCGATCCGGCCAATGCTGCGCCGTTCATGGGCGGCGAATTCGCCACCATCTACCTGTCACCGAAGGACTACCACCGGGTGCACATGCCACTGGCCGGTACCCTGCGCGAAATGATCTATGTGCCGGGTCGACTGTTCTCGGTCAACCAGACCACCGCCGAAAACGTACCGGAGCTGTTTGCCCGCAACGAACGCGTGGTCTGCCTGTTCGATACCGAGCGCGGGCCGATGGCTGTGGTGCTGGTTGGCGCAATGATCGTCGCGTCGATCGAAACCGTCTGGGCTGGCCTGGTGACCCCACCTAAGCGTGAACTGAAGACGTTCCGCTACGACGAAGCCAGCCGCGCGCCGATCCACCTGGAAAAAGGTGCGGAACTGGGTCGCTTCAAGCTGGGTTCGACGGCTGTCGTGCTGTTTGGACCTGAGCAGGTCAAATGGGCCGAAGAACTCGGTGCCGGTTCGGCGGTGAGCATGGGCCAGCGTCTGGCGCTGCCTGCCCAGGCCTGAAAACGAAAAAGCCCGCAGCGATGCGGGCTTTTTTGTACCTTTCTTTTAGCTACGACCGTCGCGATCACGAAAGCCCAACAGGTACAGCACACCATCCAGACCCAGCGTCGAAATCGCCTGTTTGGCCGACTGCTTGACCAGCGGTTTGGCACGGAACGCCACGCCCAGACCGGCGATGGCCAGCATCGGCAGGTCGTTTGCGCCGTCACCTACCGCAATGGTCTGCTCCATCTGCAAGCCTTCCTTGCGCGCCAGCTCACCCAGCAGGTCAGCCTTGCGCTGGGCATCGACGATCGGCTCAACCGCAACGCCAGTGACTTTACCGTCAACCACTTCCAGCTCGTTGGCAAAGACATAGTCGATGCCCAGCTTGGCCTGCAGTTGCTTGGCGAAGTAAGTGAAACCGCCAGACAGGATCGCGGTTTTGTAGCCCAGACGCTTGAGTTCGGCAAACAGGGTCTCGGCGCCCTCGGTCAGGCGCAGCGAGGCGCCGATCTCGTCGAGCACGCCAACATCCAGGCCCTTGAGCAAGGCCAGACGCTCTTTGAAGCTGGCGCGGAAGTCCAGCTCACCACGCATGGCCCGTTCGGTGATTTCCGACACCTGCTCGCCCACGCCAGCGGCCTTGGCCAACTCGTCGATCACTTCGGCCTCGATCAGGGTCGAGTCCATATCGAACACCGCCAGACGGCGGTTGCGACGGAACAGCGAGTCCTGCTGGAAGGCGATGTCGACGTTCAGCTCCTGGGCCACACTGAGGAACTCGGCACGCAAGGCTTGCGGATCGGCCGGCTCGCCACGGACCGAAAACTCGATGCAACCCTTGCCCTGCTCGACCGGCGTATCCAGAGCCACACGGCCGGAAAGACGGTCGATATGGTCGATGTTCAGCCCGTACTTGGCGGTAATCGAACTGACCCGCTGCAATTGTTCGGCAGTCACCTTGCGGGTCAGCAAAGTCACGATGTGACGGGCCTTGCCCTGACCTTCGACCCAACTCTGGTAGTCAGCTTCGGAAACCGGCGTGAAACGGACCTGCTGATCGAGTTCGTAGCCCGCAAACAGAATATTTTTCAGAACCGATGAGGCCTTCTCGGTATCCGGGATTTCCACCAGGATGCCAAAGGACAGGGTGTCGTGAATCACCGCCTGACCAATGTCGAGGATGTTCACGCCACCCTGGGCCAGAACGCCGGTAATGGCCGCAGTAAGACCCGGACGGTCTTCACCTGTGATGTTAATCAGAACGATTTCGCGCAAAACGGGCTCCGACTCGTGGAAAAAAGCACATTCTACCGATTTTCGCTGACCATCGGGCGCAGCCGATGCTTTGCCGGTCCATGAGCGCTCGCTATACTGCGCAGCAACTTCTCCGACATAAAGAGCCGCGCTCTGTGAACCGGCCCACGCCCGTTAAAACCGACAACTTCTTCCTGCTGATATTTCATGCTCTGCGCCAGCGCCGTGTGCCGCTTGCGCTGCGTATCGCCTGCCATAACGTGCTGCTGGTGGCACTGGCGCTGGTGATCTATGCCTGCGTGATGGGATTGCAATTCAAGCAGGCCATGCATGAACAAGCCGACGCCCTGGGGCAGAGCCTGACCACGCAGACCGCTACCTCGGCGACCGAGCTGCTGGTGTCCAACGACATCCTCAGCCTCAATGTGCTGCTGGGCAACCTGGTGAAAAACCCGCTGGTGGCCCATGCGGCGATCTACAGCGTCGACAACCGGATCCTTGCCGAAGCCGGCCAGCGCCCGAAAAACGGCCTGCTGGGTGAGGCCGAAGGCCTGTACCAGACCAAGATCACCTTCCAGGACGTGACCGCCGGGCAACTACGTATCAGCCTGGACATGAGCCAGTTCCAGCAGCCGCTGACCATCAGCCTGCAAAGCATGGGCATTCTCGCCGGTATTCTGCTGGCCCTGGCCCTGGCCATGAGCTTGCGCCTGGGGCGCTTCATCTCTACCCCGCTGCTGCAACTGCGGGTGTGGCTGCGTGACATCAACGAGTTCACCCCGGCCACTGACCGCCAGGATGAGATCGGTGACCTGGCCCGCCAGCTGCACACCCGCTTTGCCCCACCGCCGCGCGAAGTCGAGCCGGAGCCCGAAGAGCTGGACGAAGACGAACCCGAGTTCGAAGTTCGTAACCTGCGCGACCCGAGTTTTGACGAAGCACCTGCCGTGGCCAGGATCAGCAAGCCGGTAACTGCCGACGACGACAACGATGACGCATTTGCCGACCTGATCGACGACGAAACGCACAGCGCCCCGCGCCCTGCCCCGCAAGCCGTCAATCGCGAACCCCAGGCCAGTGCCGTACTGGCGGTGCAGCTAGGCTCCCAGGAGCAACTTCGGCGCCTGCCGCGCACCCGTCTGACCGAGTTGCTGGAACGCTATCGCGACTGCCTTGACCAGGCCGCATCGCTGTATGAAAGCGAAGTGCACACCCTCAACGACGGCAGCACCCTGATGCTGTTCCACAGCCAGGACAGCGGCGAGGACTACCTCACCAATGCCATTTGCTGTGGCGAGCTGTTGCGTGCCCTTGGGCATGCCCTGCAGATCGAAGTGGCCGACAGCGGCATCACCTTGCAGCTGCAGCTTGGCCTGACCCTGGGTGAAGACCTGCACGGCCTGAACCAGATCGACCTGCTGTTGACCGAGAAGGCCCAGGATGCCCTGGCCCTGTCGCAACACAGCCGTAACCTGCTGCTGGTTGAACGCAAGATCAGCGACGACAGCCTGATCCGTCAGCGCGCCCGCATCCGCCCGATTGCCAGCCCCGAGGGTGCCTGCTGCGTCGAGCGCCTGATGGAGCCCTACCCGTCGATGCTGGAACGCCAGCTGGCGCGGATGCATGAGCGTCGGGTCAAGAGCTGATCTGTGGGAGCCGGCCTTGCCGGCGATGGCATCGCTGCGGTATCAGGCGTTACGCGGCGCCTGCATCGCTGGCAAGGCCAGCTCCCACAGTTAACCAGGTGACAGACCGTTGCTCCCTCAGGTTTGTACAGCGCACAAAAAAGCCCGCATTGCTGCGGGCTTTTTTATGGGTACTTGCTTAGAAGCGGAACACTTCCAGATCGGTACGAATCGGCGTTGCCAGAGGAATCTTCGGCTTCTCCGGCTCTTTGCGCACCTGCACCGGCGCGGCCTTCTTCGGCGCCTCTTCAACAATCGGAGGCTGGTTGGCCAAAGGCTTGAGGGCAATGCTCAACTGCTCAGCGAGCTTTTGCAGCAACTGCCCCTGGGCCTGAACCTGCGCCGCCGAGCTACCCTGGTGCTGCTGCTCAAGGTGAACAATGCGGTTGTCCCGGACCTGGCCACGGCGATCAAGCAAACGCCACTGGGCATCCAGAATCGCCGGTTGGTTAGTGCCGGAGTCCAGACGGGTAATCGACAGAAGGACCTGCACATCCGGCGTGAAGCCGGTATTAGCCGGTGCCAGCACTACGCGCTGGCTGTCCAGGCGCCAGGCCAGCTGACGGACCAGCAACTGATCGATATCTGCCGACAGGCTGCCAGCCCAGCGGCCATCGGTCGCTGCGGTCAGGCTGCCATCGGACTGGCGCTGCAGCAGGGTCTCGCGCTGCAGGTAGTCGGCGACCGATACCGGGCCGAGCACGACAGCCATGCCCGCGCTTTGCTTGGGTTGGCCAGGCTCACCACTGTCGAGCTGATACAGGGATACCGGCTGGTGCATGCTGCAACCGGCCAGACCGAGCACGCCACTCATCAGCAGAACAAACGGAAGGCGCAGAAATTTCATCATCCCATCCAGGCGGTCGCCACAAGGCAAACCGCAGTGATACTCATATAGATTCATTCGGGCACACAGCTACGCTGGCACCGCAAGGGCCCTATCATCCGCGAAATAGCGGCACGACTCCAGTGTTTCAACCACGAACGGGTGCTAATTTACCCATTCGCAGCCTCTATCCCGGCTTATACGGGATTTTCCACCAACAACGCATCAACCCGCTGGAAGCCCCGTGGCAGTTTATTGCCTCGACGGCCACGCTCCCCTTTGTAATGCTCGAGGTCATCGGCCTTCAGTGACAGCGTACGCTTACCGGCCTGCAACACAAGGGTCGCGCCATCGGCAATGACCGCCAGATCGGTGACGAACTCCTCACGACTGGCAACCCGGTCGCCGGGAATCCCGATGATCTTGTTGCCCTTGCCTTTGCCCAGCTGTGGCAAGTCGCTGATCTTGAAGATCAACAGACGACCTTCGGTGGTCACCGCTGCCAGCCAGTTCAATTCGCGGTCAGCCACCGCACGCGGGGCAATGACCTTGGCACCATTGGGAAGGCTGAGCAACGCCTTGCCGGCCTTGTTCTTGGCCTGCAGGTCTTCGCCTTTGACCACGAAGCCGTAGCCGGCGTCGGAAGCGATTACATACAGTGCATCATCTTCAGGCAGCAGCACACACTCGAAGCCCGCCCCCGGCGGCGGCGTCAGACGACCGGTCAGCGGTTCGCCCTGGCCACGTGCCGAAGGCAAGGTATGCGCGGCGACCGAATAACTGCGCCCGGTGGAGTCGATGAACACGGCAAACTGATTGGAACGCCCGGCAGCGGCGGTCTTGAAACCGTCACCGGCCTTGTAGGACAGGCCCGTGGCGTCGATATCATGACCTTTGGCGCAACGTACCCAGCCTTTTTCCGACAACACCACCGTCACCGGCTCGGTCGGCATCAATTCATTTTCCGACAGCGCCTTGGCTTCAGCACGCTCGACGATCGGCGAACGACGATTGTCGCCGTAGGTTTCAGCATCCTTGATCAGCTCGGCACGCACCAGCTTGCGCAACTTGCTTTCGCTGCCCAGCAGCGCGATCAGCTTGGCTTGTTCCTTGGCCAGCTCGTCCTGCTCATTGCGGATCTTCATCTCTTCCAGCCGCGCCAGCTGGCGCAGGCGGGTTTCGAGGATGTACTCGGCCTGGGTTTCAGTCAGGTCGAAGCGCGCGATCAGCGCGGCTTTGGGCTGATCCTCGGTGCGGATGATGTGGATCACTTCATCCAGGTTGAGGAACGCAACCAGCAAGCCTTCGAGCAGATGCAGGCGGCGCTCGACCTTGTCCAGACGAAATTGCAGGCGGCGGCGCACGGTCTGTACGCGGAATTCAAGCCATTCGACCAGCAGCGCACGCAGGTTCTTCAGCTGCGGGCGTCCATCCAGGCCGATAATGTTGACGTTGACCCGGTAGCTGGACTCAAGGTCGGTGGTGGCGAACAGGTGTTGCATCAGCTCGTCGAGGTCAACCCGGTTGGAGCGGGCGATGATCACAATGCGGCACGGGTTTTCGTGGTCCGACTCATCGCGCAGGTCTGCCACCATCGGCAGCTTCTTGGCCTGCATCTGTGCGGCGATCTGCTCCAGTACCTTGGCCCCGGAGACCTGATGCGGCAGTGCCGTGACGACGATATCGCCATCTTCAATGCGGTAGACCGCGCGCATGCGCACCGAGCCGCGACCGCTTTCGTAAATTTTCAGCAGTTCCGCGCGCGGCGTGATGATCTCCGCTTCGGTCGGGTAGTCCGGGCCCTGGATATGCTCGCAAAGCTGCTCGACCGTAGCTTTCGGCTCGTCCAGCAGGCGCACGCAGGCGCTGGCGACTTCGCGCAGGTTGTGCGGCGGCACGTCGGTGGCCATGCCCACGGCAATACCGGTGGTACCGTTGAGCAGGATGTTCGGCAAACGTGCCGGCAGTACCGCAGGCTCATCCAGGGTACCGTCGAAGTTCGGTACCCAGTCGGCAGTGCCCTGGCCCAGCTCGCTGAGCAGCACTTCGGAGTAGCGCGACAGGCGCGCCTCGGTATAACGCATGGCGGCGAACGATTTCGGATCGTCCGGCGCACCCCAGTTGCCCTGGCCATCGACCAGGGTGTAGCGGTAGCTGAACGGCTGGGCCATCAGCACCATGGCTTCATAGCACGCCGAGTCACCGTGGGGGTGGAACTTGCCGAGTACGTCACCCACGGTACGCGCCGACTTCTTGTGCTTGGAATCGGCGTCCAGGCCCAGTTCGCTCATGGCATAGACGATGCGTCGCTGCACCGGCTTCAGGCCGTCGCCGATATGCGGCAAGGCGCGGTCCATGATCACGTACATGGAGTAGTTGAGGTAGGCCTGTTCGGTGAAGTCAGCCAGTGACCGGCGCTCTACGCCATCGAGGCTGAGATCAAGGGAGTCGCTCATGCGGGCCTCATCATTTCAGGTTCTGGCGCAGCAGCAAGGTGCCACCACGCTGGGTAAATTCGAGTTGTTTCAGGGCACTCATGCCCAGTAGTACCTGGTCGCCATCCAGCCCTGGTACCACCAGGGCGCGCACTTCGCGCAGCAGAATGTCACCCAGTTGCAGCGTGCCAAGACGGGTGCGATAGCCCTGGGTCCGGCCATTGGCGGTACTCAACATCACCGGGGCGCCACGCTCAAGATCAAGCCTTGCGGCCAGCTGTTCGGGAATTGCCACGTCGGTGGCACCGGTATCGAGGAGAAAATGTACTGCCTGGCCATTGATCTGACCATCGGCGACAAAGTGGCCCTGGCCGTTACCTGCCAGCTGCACCTCGATAAAACCTTCGCCGTGCTGGGAGCGGACCTGTGCATTGGGGTTGGCCTGACGCTGCTCCCAATCACCGAAAAAACGTGTGGCCAGGAACAATCCGGCCGCCCAGGCCAGGACCAGCAGTACCCTGCCAGCACGCTTGCCTGGAGGCTGACTCACGATTTACTGCTCCAGCCGCCAGCTGGAGCGGCAAAACGCCAGACAACCGGCCGCGACTCGCCATCGTTGCGGGTTGCACCATTGTTGTCCAAGCCGATCCAGGCACCTTCGGCATCGATCACCAGTGCCTCGGCCAGGCCAAATGGCTGGGAGTACAGACGCGGCTCGGTCAAGCCACCCTCAGCGTACGACCAGCAGCGCTCGACCTTGGCGCTCGCCGTGTCGCGCCGGCAGATACGATGGGCGTTGCGTTCCAGGGTGAACAGCTTGTCGTTGAACAGTGCCAGGTCAGCAAAATCCCGTGGTAGCGCTCGCGCGCCGGGCATCTGCGGCGGCTGCATTTCGACCCCGGCCTCACTGAGCAGCACGCAGCCATTGCCGCAATTCCAGACGGTCTGCTGGCGATTGATCAGCAACAGGCCGCGGCGCTCGCGCTCGGCCGCCAGCCAGATGCGATCACCGGCCGGGCTCACCGCCAGGCCTTCGAACAGGGCGTTGAAATGCAGGAGCATGCCACTGGCCCGCGCCTGACGCACCATGCTCGGGTCGATCTTCAGCCAGTTCGGCTCGCCGTCGACCGGCACCTGCAACACGCCAGCATGCGCCTCGCTGACCAGGTAGCGGTTACCTGCGGCATCACAACTGATGCCTTCGAAATCCAGATCGCCGCCACGAACCTTGCCGACTGCCCAGGTCCGCGAACGAATGCCCCAGGGCAAGCCGCTTTCCGGCACCGGCGGCGCCGCCACCGGCACCGATTCGGCCTGCCATACCGGCGCCTGGGTATTGAGCCGGTAAATCAGGTCGTCATCGCGGTCTGACACCGTCCATAGCTCACCCTTGCACAGCGCCAGGCCCGACAGGTTGCCACCGCGCATGCCCTCGACCGGGTACTCGGCGACAAACTTCAACTCCGGCCACGGCGCGGCCTGCGATGACAGGGCAAAAACGCCAAGCACTGCTGCCAGGAGTGAACGAATCAAGCCAGGACCTCGGCCAGGTTGCCTTTGGACTCCAGCCAGTTCTTACGGTCGCCGGCACGCTTCTTGGCCAGCAGCATGTCCATGATCTCGCGGGTGCCGTCCAGATCGTCCAGGGTCAACTGGACCAGACGGCGGGTGTTCGGATCCATGGTGGTTTCACGCAGCTGCGGCGGGTTCATTTCACCCAGGCCTTTGAATCGCGTGACCTGCGGCTTGCCGCGTTTCTTCTCGGCGACCAGGCGATCGAGGATGCCATCACGCTCGGCTTCATCGAGGGCGTAATAGATTTCCTTGCCCAGGTCGATACGGTACAGCGGCGGCATGGCCACGTAGACGTGACCGGCTTCGACCAGCGGACGGAAATGCTGGACGAACAGTGCGCAGAGCAAGGTGGCGATGTGCAGACCGTCGGAGTCGGCGTCGGCGAGGATGCAGATCTTGCCGTAGCGCAGCTGGCTCATGTCGGCAGCGCCAGGATCGACGCCGATGGCCACGGCGATGTTGTGCACCTCCTGGCTGGCCAGGACTTCACCACCGTCGACTTCCCAGGTGTTGAGGATCTTGCCGCGCAGCGGCAGGATCGCCTGAAACTCCTTGTCGCGCGCCTGCTTGGCCGAACCACCTGCCGAGTCACCCTCGACCAGGAACAGCTCGGCTCGCATCGGGTCCTGCCCGGCGCAGTCGGCCAGCTTGCCCGGCAATGCCGGACCCTGGGTAACGCGCTTGCGTTCGACCTTCTTGCTGGCTTTGAGTCGACGTCCGGCATTGTTGATGGCCAGCTCGGCAAGCTGCATGCCCAGCTCGGGGTTCGCATTGAGCCACAGGCTGAAGGCGTCCTTGACCACCCCGGAGACGAATGCAGCGGCCTCACGGGACGACAGGCGTTCCTTGGTCTGCCCGGAGAATTGCGGCTCCTGCATTTTCATCGACAGGACGAAGCTGATGCGTTCCCAGACATCTTCGGGTGCCAGCTTGACACCACGAGGCAACAGATTGCGGAACTCGCAGAACTCGCGCATGGCATCGAGCAAGCCTTGGCGCAGGCCGTTGACGTGCGTGCCGCCCTGGGCGGTAGGAATCAGGTTGACGTAGCTTTCCTGGATGCTGTCGCCGCCCTCGGGCAACCACAACAGGGCCCAGTCGGCAGCTTCCTTGTTCCCCGCCAGGCTGCCGCAGAACGGCTCGTCGGGCAAGCGCAGGAAATCGCTGACCGAGTCGACCAGGTAGGAACGCAGGCCGTCTTCATAGTGCCATTCGACTTTTTCGCCGCTGGCCTTGTCTTCGAAGCTGACCAGCAGTCCCGGGCACAAGACCGCTTTGGCCTTGAGCACGTGCTTGAGGCGGCTGATGGAAAACTTCGGTGAATCGAAATACTTCGGATCCGGCGCGAAATACACGCTGGTACCGGTGTTGCGCTTGCCAACCGTACCGACGACTTCCAGCTCGCTGGCCTTGTAGCCGTCGGCGAAGGTCATCTGGTACTCGTTGCCGTCGCGCTTGACCTTGACCCGCACCTGGCTGGACAAGGCGTTGACCACGGAAATACCCACGCCGTGCAGACCCCCGGAGAACTGGTAGTTCTTGTTGGAGAACTTGCCGCCGGCGTGCAGCTTGGTGAGGATCAGTTCGACCCCGGAAACACCCTCTTCCGGGTGGATATCCACGGGCATGCCGCGACCGTCATCGGACACTTCCAGCGAGTGGTCGGCGTGCAGGATCACCTGCACCGACTTGGCGTGCCCGGCCAGGGCTTCGTCGACACTGTTGTCGATGACTTCCTGGGCCAGGTGGTTCGGCCGGCTGGTGTCGGTGTACATGCCCGGGCGTTTGCGCACCGGGTCAAGGCCCGAGAGGACTTCGATGGCGTCTGCGTTATAGGCACTAGCGCTGGGAATGGCCATGGGGTCTCGTCGTCAGTCGTGGGTGAAAATAAGTCATCAAAATACAGAAAAATCGAGCGATTGATACTGCTGTGGCGCAATGCCGGCAAAGCTCAACAAGGCTGGCAGGTGCTCGGCAAAGCCCTGGAAACTGTGATCGCCACCAGCCTGGATGCGCAGCGCGCAGGCCCGGTAGAACTGTTCGGCCTGGCGGTAGTCCAGGGTTTCATCGGCGGTTTGCAGCCAGACCTGATAGCGCCCGGCATCCGTCGGCGGCGCCACCTCAAGTTCGGCCAGGGCCTGCACATGATCGAGGGTCAGCTCCCAGGACTCACCGGTGTAGTGGTTCTGCTGAGTGCCCAGAAAGCCATCGAAACGCCGGTGCGGGTTGACCGCCGGGTTGATCAGCAATGCCTTGAGCCCATGGCGCTCGGCCAGGTGGGTGGCATAGTAGCCGCCGAGCGAGCTGCCGACCAGTAATGGCGATTCGAGCTCGGCAATCGCAGCTTCGAGCTGAGCCATGGCCTGGCGCGGGTGATGGTGCAGCGCTGGCACCCGCAGGCGTTCGCCCAGGCCGATCTGCGCCATCACTGCAATCAATTGGCAGGCTTTCTTGGACGAGGGCGCGCTGTTGAACCCGTGTATATAGAGAATCGAACCCGACATGCCGCCCCCGGTGCACTTCATTCGCCTGACGGTGCCAGGCAGGAAAGCGCGCATTTTAGCCTGTTCAACGGCAGATGGAGCAGTTTCACCCATTCAGCAACACTTAATAGCCGTCGCCTTCATAGTCGACCGTGAACACAAAGTCGGTTACCCGCGAGACCCCGGTGTCGATCGAGCCATCGTCATGCAAGCGCAACCAGCGGTAGCCGGGAGCCTGCTCACCGACCTTGAAGTCCTCACTGCCGGGCTCGAACTGAATGCAGGTGGAGGGTGAGGCCAATAGCCGCAGACCGTCACGCCGCTCATCCCATTCCTGGTGCACATGCCCCCACAGCAAGGCCCGCGCCTGTGGATAACCGTTCAGCAGGGCAAACAGTGCGTCAGCATTGCGCAGGCCGATCGGCGCCATCCAGGCGCAACCGATGGGCACCGGCTGGTGATGAAAACAGATCAGATGGTGACGCTCGGGCGCCTCTTTCAAGGACTGCTCGAGCAGCGCCAACTGGCGCTCATCAAGCACGCCCGGCACGGATCCCGGCACCGCTGAATTGAGCATCAGGATACGCCAGTTACCGATATCGACCAGCGGCTTGAGCAGATCACTGCCCTGCGCCACGCGCTCCATCGGCACAGGCTCGTCATGATTACCGGCGAGCCAGCGCGCCGGGGCCCCGAGGCTTGCCGTCAAATCACGAAAATATTCGTAGGAGGCTTCGCTGCCATCCTGAGACAAATCGCCAGTAGCCAGCAGCAGGTCGATTCGCGGCTGCTCTTCACGCACGCGTTCGACCACCCGCTGCAAGCTGTCGCGGGTATTCATGCCCAGCAGCGTGCCCTGCCCGTCGGCGAACAGATGGCTGTCAGTCAGTTGCACCAGGTACAAGGATGCATCGCTATGCGGGATCGATTGTTGCGGCAAGGGCCGACTCCTTGAAAGGATTCAGCGCGATTATGGCGGCACGCGGCGCTTGAGCAAATACGCGAAAACGACCGCCGTCACATTTCAGCGAACTGCGGCCAGTTCATGGCCACAGGCCAGACAGTGACTGAGCCACTCACCGAGGAACAGATTGAGCTGCGCTTTTTCGTCAGGCTGGTGCATCGCCGCATTCGGATAGGGATAGATGCTGCGAAAACGCCGGGCGTGCTCGGCGCTGACCACTTCGGCCATGCGCGCATCGTGATACACCTGCACTTCCAGCTGTGGCACCGGCAGCCATGGCAGGCTGTGCTCCTGGCGCACGCGCAGGGTGGTGGTGTAGGGACAGGCGAGCACCACATCGAGGACCAGCACGCCGAGCATCTGGTCACCCTGGGTCATACCGATGCGGCGCGAACTCATGGTGCTGCGCATGTCCGGCAACAAGCGCATCAAACGCGCATAGTTGGCCTCGCAGGCAGCCTGCAACCCGACCAGATCGACCCGGTAGCGTTCGCGCAACAGATTCACGACCATAGCCCCCTGACTTCATCTCGATTCAAGGCCAGCCATTGCAGGGCAATAATGCTTGCCGCGTTGGCGATCAGCCCATCGCGCACGGCCTGCATGGCATCCTCGAACGCCCAGACCTTGACGCGAATGTCTTCACCCTCTTCCTCCAGCCCGTGCAGGCCGCCCGCCCCAACGCTGCTGCACTGGCCCAGATACAAATGAACGAACTCATCGCTGCCGCCAGGTGACGGGAAATACCGGGTCATCGGCCACAGCGCTTTGAACACAAGCCCAGCTTCCTCCTGCGCCTCGCGGTGTGCAACTTCTTCCGGTGCTTCATCTTTATCGATCAGACCAGCGACCAGTTCGATCAACCAAGGGTTGGCGACCTTGCCCATGGCACCGACGCGAAACTGCTCGATCAGCACCACTTCATCACGTACAGGATCGTAGGGCAGCACACAGACGGCATCATGGCGAACGAACAGCTCACGGCTGATCTCGCGCCCCATGCCACCGGCGAACAGCTCGTGACGCAAGCGAACCCGGTCAAGCTGGTAGAAGCCCTTGAAGCAGTTGACCCTTTCGACGATCTCGACGTCCGTGGGCACAGGTTTCAGCGTGTCTGACATGGAAATCCTCATAACCTCGTGTACTGCATCGCGCCATCCTAACCTGCGCACCGCCACGTTTCACCCCTTTCAACTTGCAGGCCGGGCTGCGAGGATAGACAGCCTGCTGATATTCAGCTTAGTGGCGAACTGAAGGCCTTGCCGACGGTCCAAGCCCGATCACCTTTGCCTTACAAGGATCATCATGACGCTTGTGAAACTAACTACCGTGGCCGTGCTGGCCTTGGTCCTGGGCGCTTGTCAAAGCCTGTTCCAGCCCAACATGCGCACGCCACTGGAGGTCAAGCGCGACCGCTGGGAGCACATCAAGCCCGGTTGCAACACGGCCGATTGCCCGCTGGTCAATATCGACACCATTCACTTCCCGGCCAACCCGAAACTGGACGCGATCGTCGAAAAACGTCTGTTGCAAATGACCCAGGACAACCAGCACAGCGCCCTGCCCGCTTCGCTAAAAGCCTACGAAGACCAGTTCATGGCCACCGCCGAGACCCGCCATAGCAGCTACCTGCAAGCCAAGGTACGCGAGCAGCATGACGGACTGGTGATCATCGAACTGTCCAGCTACCTGGACACCGGCGGTGCCCATGGTATGCCGGGGCGCGGCTTCATCAACTACTCGCGTCAGCAGGACAAGGTCCTGACCCTGCAGGACATGCTGGTGCCGGGCCAGGAAGCGACGTTCTGGAAGACCGCCGAGGAAGCCCACCGGGCCTGGCTGATCAGCACCGGCATGGACAAGGACGCCGAGTTCGTCAAAACCTGGCCGTTCCGCCAGACCCCGCATATCGCCCTGACCTACGGCGCGGTAGTGCTCAAGTACGAAGTGTATGCCATCGCCCCGTATTCCATGGGCCACATCGAACTGAAGATCCCCTACCCGCGCCTGAACGGTGTGATCAAGCCGGAGTTGTTTCCGGGTCGCGGCTGACCGACGGCGCTGCCGCCCAGTACACGCACCCTGCCAGCAGCAAGGCGGGCAGGGTCGAGCCGAGATCGGCAGCGTAATGCGCCAGCAGATGGTAGGTGGCGACGCCGCAGGCCCAGGCGATCAGAGCGCGCCAGTGCAGGCTCTGGATCGGACTGGCGTCACTGCGACGGCGACGCACGACGAAATGATCGACCAGCACCACGCCGAACAGCGGGGCGAACACCGAGCCGATCAGCAGCAGGAAGTTCTGGTACTGCGCCAGCGGCGCGAAGCAGGCGATCAAGGTGCACAGCACACCGATGGCCAATGCCAGATGCTCGACCTTCAAGCGAATCAGCAGGCCAGTTGATACCGCCGCCGAATGGATGTCGGCGAAGGCCTTTTCCGATTCATCGAGCAGAATCAGCAGCAAGGGAATTCCGATACCGGCACCGGCCAGCGCCAACAGCAAGGTATTGACCTCGCCCGCCGGCGCGAAGGCCAGGGTATAGGCCACGCCCAGACTCATCATCCACACGTTGCCGACGAAATAGCCCAGCGCCGTACCAAAAAACACCCGGCTGCCATGGCGGCTGAAGCGGGAATAGTCGGCAATCAACGGCAGCCACGACAACGGCATGGCAATGGCGATGTCGATACCCACCGCCAGCGACATCGAACCATCACCGGCACGTGCCCAGAGGGCGGCGAGATCAGCCTTGGCAAACAGGTTCCAGGTCAGCCACAGGCAGGCACCGAGCAACAACCAGATGCCCCATTTGCGCAGAATCTTGCGCACGAAAGTCAACGGCCCGCTGACCGCCAGCAGGGTTGCCAGGGCGCCGAAGCACAAGGTCCACAGCAAGGGGTTGGTCAGCGCACTGCCTTCGCCGAAGGCGCGGGCACCGAGCAGACTGGCGGCATCACGCATGACGATGATTTCGAACGAGCCCCAGCCGATCAGCTGCAGCAGGTTGAGCAGCGCTGGCAGGCGGGCGCCTTCGCGACCGAGACTGCGCCGCAGCGCCGCCATGGACGACAGGCCGGTATCGCTGCCGATGACGCCAACGGCCGCCAGCAGCAAGACCCCCACGCTGGTACCGATGATGATCGCCAGCACCGCATTGGCCAGGCCTAGGCCAGGGCCAAGCAAGGCGCCGGTCTGCAGGACCATCAGGCCGATGCCCAGGGAGAACCATAGGGAACAGAGGTCGCGACCGCTGAGGACGCGTTGCCCGGCGGTTACCGGGTGATCGGGGGAGAACTGACTGGGTGTGCTCACAAGGGTGATCTCGACAGGGAGAAAATTGTTGTTCGGGCCCTATCGCTGGCAAGGCCAGCTCCCACAAGAGTCTGTATGCAGTCCCCTGTGGGAGCCGGCCTTGCCGGCGACGCGGTGTGCACGGCACACCGCCTGAACAGGCCGATCAGACCTTCTTGTACAACTGGCTGCCTTCCTGGCGGAACCGCTCGGCCTGCTCGCGCATGCCGTCCTCGACCGCCACATCCACCGCATCAATGCGCTGGTTGGCGGCGTACTCACGCACTTCCTGGGTAATTTTCATCGAGCAGAACTTCGGCCCGCACATCGAGCAGAAGTGCGCGACCTTGGCCGAATCCTTGGGCAGGGTCTCATCATGGAACGAACGCGCGGTATCCGGATCCAGGCCAAGGTTGAACTGGTCTTCCCAACGGAACTCGAAACGCGCCTTGGACAAGGCATTGTCACGGATCTGCGCGCCCGGATGCCCCTTGGCAAGGTCGGCGGCGTGGGCGGCGATCTTGTAGGTGATGATCCCGGTCTTGACGTCATCCTTGTTCGGCAGGCCCAGGTGTTCCTTGGGTGTCACGTAGCAGAGCATGGCGCAACCGAACCAGCCGATCATCGCCGCGCCGATACCGGAGGTGATGTGGTCGTAACCTGGCGCGATGTCGGTGGTCAGTGGGCCGAGGGTGTAGAACGGTGCTTCGTCACAGCATTCCAGCTGCTTGTCCATGTTCTCCTTGATCAACTGCATCGGCACGTGGCCCGGGCCTTCGATCATGCACTGGACATCGTGTTTCCAGGCGATCTTGGTCAGCTCGCCAAGGGTCTCCAGTTCGCCGAATTGCGCCGCATCGTTGGCATCGGCAATCGAACCCGGACGCAGGCCGTCGCCCAGCGAGAAGCTGACGTCGTAGGCCTTCATGATTTCGCAGATTTCGTCGAAATGGGTGTAGAGGAAGTTCTCTTTGTGATGCGCCAGGCACCACTTGGCCATGATCGAACCGCCACGGCTGACGATGCCGGTAACGCGCTTGGCGGTCAGCGGCACATAGCGCAACAGCACGCCGGCGTGAATGGTGAAGTAGTCCACGCCCTGCTCGGCCTGCTCGATCAGGGTGTCGCGGAACAGCTCCCAGGTCAGGTCTTCGGCGACGCCATTGACCTTTTCCAGGGCCTGGTAGATTGGCACGGTACCGATCGGCACGGGCGAGTTGCGGATGATCCACTCGCGGGTTTCGTGGATGTGCTTGCCGGTGGACAAGTCCATGACCGTGTCCGACCCCCAACGGATACCCCAGGTCAGCTTGGCCACTTCTTCTTCGATCGAAGAGCCCAGCGCACTGTTACCGATGTTGCCGTTGATCTTCACCAGGAAGTTGCGGCCGATGATCATCGGCTCCAGTTCAACGTGGTTGATGTTGGCCGGAATGATCGCGCGACCACGGGCGATCTCCTCACGGACGAACTCGGCGGTGATTTCCTTGGGGATGCTGGCACCGAAGCTGTGGCCCGGGTGCTGCTGGTCGAGCAGGCCGGCGGCGCGGGCTTCTTGCAGCTTCATGTTCTCGCGGATGGCGACGTATTCCATCTCGGCGGTGATGATGCCCTGGCGCGCGTAGTGCATCTGGCTGACGTTGGCGCCGGCCTTGGCCCGGCGCGGATTGCGCACATGGGCAAAACGCAGCTTGGTCAGCTCGGCATCCGCCAGACGCTGCTGGCCAAAGTCCGACGACAACCCGGGCAGGCGCTCGGTGTCACCACGGGCGTCGATCCAGGCCGAACGCACATCGCTCAGGCCTTTGCGCACGTCGATGACGACATTGGGGTCGGTGTAGGGGCCGGAAGTGTCGTAGACCAGCACCGGCGCGTTGGCTTCACCGCCGAAATCGGTCGGGGTGTCGTCCAGGCTGATTTCACGCATCGGCACGCGGATGTCCGGGCGCGAGCCTTCGACATAGATTTTGCGCGAACGGGTGAACGGCTGTACGGACTGCTGATCGACCTGGGCCGACTCACTCAGATTGGTCAGGTATTTTTCTTGTTTACTCATCACAGGCTCTCCAGACGGCTTCCTAGCAGTGGAATGTCGGGGAGAACCTGAAAGGCACGGACGCACCAGGAGCGGTGCTGTGCCAGATGTGCGGGGATGCCTGCAGCTATTTACGGCTGGCTCGACATTCCCGGACCTGACACAAGAGACTCGCCGGGAAAGCGAGAAATCTTGTTCCCTACGCAGGCGCTAACCTGATCAGGTTCAACGGGATCCGGATTATCCGATCTCAGCCTCAACGCAAGGCACCCCGACAAGAACGCGTCCAGTCTAGACTGGACGCCGCTGCAAAGCCAACAGTACAAACACGGTGACGATAAATGGTGTAATTGGCAGATTGTTGCAAAGTGCCCGCGCATCTACACTCACCGGTTCAGAAAGACTCAATCGTTCAAGGATCGCCCTATGCTGCGCAAACTTTCACTGGCCCTTGCCGTGTCTTGTGCTATCAACGGAATGGCCTGGGCAGCAGACGCGCCCTTGTCAGCGAAAACCGATCTGGTCAGCGTCTACCAGGAGGCTGTGGACAACAACGCCGACCTCGCCGCAGCCCGCGCCAACTACGGCGCGCAAAAGGAAGTGGTACCTCAGGCCCGTGCCGGCCTGCTGCCAAACCTTTCGGCCGGTGCCGAAATGCAGAGCACCCGGACCAAGCTCGATGATCCATCGATCACCTCCAACCGCAGCGGCAACTCATGGTCGGCAACCCTGGCCCAGCCGGTGTTCCGTGCCGATCGCTGGTTCCAGTTGCAGGCTGCCGAAGCGGTCAACGAACAGGCGGCGCTGGAGCTGTCGGCCACTGAGCAGAACCTGATCCTGCAAACTGCCGAGAACTATTTCGCGGTGCTGCGCGCCCAGGACAACCTGGCCTCGACCAAAGCCGAAGAAGCCGCTTTCAAGCGTCAGCTGGACCAGTCCAATGAACGTTTCGATGTCGGCCTTTCGGACAAGACCGACGTCCTGCAGTCCCAGGCCAGTTACGACACGGCCCGGGCCAACCGGATCGTCGCGCAACGCCAGGTCGATGACGCGTTCGAAGCACTGATCACCCTGACCAACCGCAACTACGACGCGATCCAGGGCATCCGCCACACCCTGCCGGTGCAGGTCCCGGTGCCGAATGACGCCACGTCCTGGGTCGAAACCGCCGGTAAGCAGAACCTCAATCTGCAAGCGACCAACTACGCCGTCACCGCCGCCGAAGAAACCCTGCGCCAGCGCAAGGCCGGGCACGCGCCAACCCTGGATGCGGTAGCGCAGTACCAGAAAGGCGACAACGACAACCTCGGTTTCACCAACCCCAACCTCGGCGGGACCATCAGCGGCGACGTCGAACAGACCAGCGTTGGCCTGCAGCTGAACATTCCGATCTACAGCGGCGGCCTGACCAGCTCGCAAGTGCGCGAGGCCTATCAGCGCCTGAGCCAGAGCGAACAGCAGCGTGAAAGCCTGCGTCGCCAGGTGGTGGAAAACACCCGCAACCTGCACCGTGCGGTCAATACCGACGTGGAGCAGGTGCAGGCACGCAAGCAGTCGATCATCTCCAACCAGAGCGCTCTGGAAGCCACCGAGATCGGTTACCAGGTCGGTACCCGCAACATCGTCGACGTGCTCGATGCCCAGCGCCAGCTGTACACCTCGGTGCGTGACTACAACAACACCCGCTACGACTACATCCTCGACAACCTGCGCCTGAAGCAGGCGGCGGGCACCTTGAGCCCGCAGGACCTGACCGACCTGAGCCGCTACCTGAAGCCGGACTACAACCCGGACAAGGATTTCCTGCCACCTGATCTGGCGGCATTGGCCAAGGCTAACTTCGACGCCCGGCCTTAAACAGCATCGCGGGGCAAGCCCGCTCCCACCGGATTCAACACTGCTCGGTGGGAGCGGGCTTGCCCCGCGAAAGCTTCAGAGCAACCGTCCCAAGCCATCCAGCAAGCGCTGCAACGCGCCCTGGTTGGCTTTCATTACCGCCCGCCCCGCCTCGCCCATGCGCCGCGCATCCTGCGGCAACTCGATCAGCCGCCGGATCTCGGCCGCCAGCCCCTGGGCATCATCCACCTCCTGCAAAGCGCCAGCGTCGCGCAGCATCGCCGCGATCTCCAGGAAGTTGAACAGGTGCGGACCGCTAATCACCGGCAATGACAAGGCCGCCGGCTCCAGCAGGTTGTGCCCGCCATTGGGTACCAGGCTGCCACCGACAAAGGCAATATCCGCCAAGGCATAAAGAAACAGCAGTTCGCCCATGGTGTCGCCGAGCAGCACTGCACTATCCGCGGCCACCGCAGCGGCACTGGAGCGGCGGACCGTCGGGAACTGTGCCGCGCACAACTCAAACACGCTGTTGAAGCGCTCCGGGTGCCGTGGCACCAGGATCAGCAAGGCATCGGCATGGTGCTCCAGCAACTGGCGATGCGCGGCGAGAATCACTTCGTCCTCGCCCTCATGGGTGCTGGCGGCAATCCACACCGGGCGTTCAGTGGCCTGCCACTGCTCACGCAAGGCCCGAGCACGCGGCAACAGCTGCTCGTCGATACGCAGGTCGAACTTGATCGAACCGGTGACCTGCACACATTCAGCCCGCGCGCCCAGCTGGCGAAAGCGCTCAGCTTCGGCCTCGGTCTGCACCGCGATCAGGCTCATCTCGGCCAGCATCGGCCGGGTCAGCCCGGCGAAGCGTGCATAGCCACGCGCCGAACGCTCGGACAAACGCGCATTGGCCAGCGCCACGGCAATACCGCGCTTGGCGCACTGATGAATATGGTTGGGCCACAACTCGGTTTCAATGATCACCGCCAGCTTCGGCTGGACATGATCGAGAAAGCGCCCAGCCGCCCACGGCAGGTCATAGGGCAGGTAGCAATGCTGAATGCGCGGCTCATCGGCAAACATCGCCCGTACCCGCTCGGAGCCGGTCGGCGTCATGCAGGTAATCGTGATCGGCAGCTGTGGATAAGCCTGCAACAGGGCACGGATCATCGGCGCTGCGGCGATACTTTCGCCTACCGACACCGCATGCACCCAGATACCACCCTTGCGCATGGCGGGCAGGTTCATGGCGAAGCGTTCGCCGATACGCTTGGCGTAGGCTGGCGCCTTGCGCGAACGCAGGAACAGGCGCAGCGCAACCAGCGGCAGGCCCAGGTGAAACAGCAGGGTATAGAGTGTTCTGTTCATGGCGCCGAAGTGTACTAGCCAATCGCTCGCAAGTGCACTGCGAAGCGCTCGGCCAACCACTGTGCCGCAGGCCCCAGTGGCTCGTCACGCCGCCACACCAGCTCTACCACCAATGCCGGCGGTGTCCATTCGCTACGCAGCTCGACCATCTGGGCATGGTAAGTCGGGTACTGCACCACGTGCCGGGGCAGCCAGGCCCAGCCCAGGCCGCGCATCAGCAACTCGGCCATGGCGTAGAAGCTGTCGGCCCGCCAGATCTGCGGGCTGATTGGCTCGCCGCCGGGATAACCGCTTTCCTGCGGGGCAATCAACAACTGGCGATGGCGTGCCAGCTGTTGGCGATTGACCTGCCCCAGTCGCGCCAAGGGATGATTGACGGCGCAGACGGTGACCATCTCCACATTCCCCAAGGCGCGGCGCTCCAACGCTGACGGCATGCGCTCATGACGAAACAGCAAGCCCAGGTCAGCACGGCGCTCGACCAGCTTGCGCGCCACGTCACCCTGGGCGCCGCTGGCCAGTTGCACTTCCAGCATGGGGAACTGCTGGGCCAGTTCGTCGAGACTGTCGATGACCGGCTGATAAGGCATGGCTTCATCCTGGGCGACCCGCAACTGCGCCTCCTGGCCGCGCATCAGCGCCAGCGCCCGACCGTCCAGGCGCTCGCACTGACGCAACAACTCACGCGCATCTTCCAGCAGCGCCGCGCCGGCCTCGGTCAAGCGCGGCTGACGGCCACTGCTACGCTCGAACAGGGTGACGCCCAGGTCCGCCTCGAGCAGGGCAATGGCATTGCTCACCGCCGACTGCGCCTTGCGCTGGGTGCGGGCCACCGCCGAAAACGAGCGTTGCTCGGCAACGCCGACAAACAGCCGCAGTTGCTCCAGATTCCACTGTTCAGCCATGCAACCTATCTCCAGAAAAGATAGGTAATGACTTTACCCCATCCAGGCTTGCTCTAAAATGCCCAGCCAGAACAGAGGAACACCGACATGAATGCCTACACCTACCTGGCTATCGCCATCTGCGCCGAAGTCATCGCCACCGCCTCGATGAAGGCCGTCAAGGGTCTGAGCACCCCGCTGCCGTTGCTGCTGATGATCTGTGGCTACGCCGTGGCGTTCTGGATGCTGACCCTGGTGGTGCGCAGCATTCCGGTCGGTATCGCTTACGCCATCTGGTCGGGGCTGGGGATTGTCTTGATCAGCGTCGCCGCGCTGGTGATCTACGGGCAGAAACTGGACGTCCCGGCGATGCTCGGCATGGCCATGATTGTCGGCGGCGTGGTCGTGATCCAGGTCTTCTCGAAAACCGCCGGGCATTGATCCGCCTCACAGGCTGTATACTGGGCTTCTGTCCAAGCTTGTGAGGTGCATGCATGCCATCCGTTATTTCCACCGACGTCCTGATCGTCGGCGCAGGGGTCGCAGGCCTCTGGCTCAATGCCCGTCTGCGCCGCCTGGGTTACTCGACGGTCGTGGTGGAACGCGCCAGCCTCGGTGGCGAGCAGACCCTCAAATCGCAGGGAATCATTCATGGCGGCGCCAAGTATGCCCTGCATGGCGCACTGACCGGTGCATCCGAAGCCATTGCCGACATGCCGCGACGCTGGAGCGAAGCGCTGGCAGGCAACGGCGAACTGGACCTTTGCGGCGTGCGCCTGTTGTCCGACGCCCATTACCTGTGGTCCCCCGGCACGATCGCCGGCAACCTCACCAGCTTCTTCGCCAGCAAGGCGGTGCGTGGCCGTGTCGATCAGGTCAAAGGCGAGCAACTGCCACCTGCCCTGCAGGACCGCGCGTTCAAGGGCAAGGTCTATCGCCTGGCCGAACTGGTCATTGACGTGCCAAGCCTGCTGAACAAGCTCGCCGAACTGGCCGGTGACAGCCTGCTGGCTGGAGAGCAGATCGAACCCCTGCAAGAAGCTGGCGAACTGGCCGGGCTGCGCGTCGATGGCCGCGAGATCCGTGCCCAGCGCATCGTCCTCAGCGCCGGTGCCGGCAATGCCGCCCTGCTTGAAACCCTCGGCCTGAGCCAGCCTGCCATGCAGCGTCGCCCGCTGCACATGGTCATGGCCAAAGGCGCCAGCCTCAAACCCCTGTATGCCCATTGCCTGGGCGGCGGACCCAAACCGCGTATCACCGTCACCAGCCACCCGGCCGCCGATGGCCAGTGGGTCTGGTATATGGGTGGCGACCTGGCCGAGGCCGACGGCGTTGCCCGCGAGCCCGAAGCGCAGATTGCCGCGGCTAAGAAGGAAGTCAGCAACCTGCTGCCATGGATCGACCTGAGCCAGGTGCGCTGGGCTACCGTACGCATCGATCGCGCCGAGCCGGCACAGTCCGGCCTGGTGCGCCCGGACAACGCCTTCCTCGCCGAACAGCAGCGCCTGCTGGTTGGCTGGCCGACCAAACTGGCCCTGGCTCCGGACTTCAGTGATCGGGTACTGGCCAGCCTTGAGCGCGACGGGATCAAGCCGGGAGCTCACACCACCCTTCCCGAACTGCCACGGCCGCCGATGGCCCTGCCGGTCTGGGAGCAGCTGCTGCCATGAGCCTGCCGACTCTCCACGATCTGCACCGCCCCTTGGGCAGCACCGGTCTGCGCGTCTCGCCACTGGGCCTGGGTACAGTCAAGCTGGGGCGTGATCAAGGAGTCAAATACCCCAACGGCTTTACCATCCCCGACGACGACCAGGCCCGCCAGCTGCTGGCCCAGGCCCGTGACCTGGGCATCAACCTGATCGACACCGCCCCCGCCTACGGCCGCAGCGAAGAGCGCCTCGGCCCACTGCTGCGCGGCCAACGCGATCACTGGGTGATCGTCAGCAAGGTCGGTGAGGAGTTCGAAGAAGGCCAGTCGCGTTTCGACTTCAGCGCCGCCCACACGCGCTTTTCCATTGAGCGCAGCCTCAAGCGCCTGGAAACCGAGCAGATTGATCTGGTGCTGGTGCATTCGGACGGCAACGATCTGCACATTCTTCAGCACGAGGAGGTCTATCAGACCCTCGAAGCGCTGAAGCAGGAAGGTAAGATCGGCGGCTTCGGTCTGTCCGGCAAGACCGTGGAAGGTGGTTTGAAAGCACTGGAGCGCGGCGATTGCGCCATGGTCACCTACAATCTGAACGAACAGGCCGAACGCCCGGTGCTCGACTATGCCGCCGAGCATGGCAAAGCCATCCTGGTGAAAAAGGCCCTGGCCAGCGGCCATGTGTGCCTGAGCCCGGGGGTAGACCCGGTGCGTGCCAGTTTCGAGTTGCTGTTTGGCCACCCGGGCGTGAGCAGTGCCATTGTCGGCACCATCAACCCGGTACACCTGGCCCACAACGTGGCGACTGTTACCGCCGTATTGAATCGCTGACGCCCACGCCGCCGTCGCGGCCGACCCCAACGCAAGAAGGAGCCGACATGCCGCGAACGCTGATCCGCAAGAACCCGAGCAACTTCAAGACCCTGCCCCTGCACGTCGAAGCCAGCCCCGAGGGCTTGTGCTACCAGAGCATCGGCATGCCGCTGAACTTCGCCCAGACCCAGCAACGGCGCAAGCAGATTCACCTGGCCGACAGCCAGCGCTTCGCCGTAGAGCTGGCCAATCTGGGCGTTTCGGTGCGCCTGACGCTGCACTGGCAGAACCGCGATTACTGGGTCCTGGTCCGCCAGCGCCGCCAGGACCGCGGAGATGTGGTGCTGAAACTGATTTCCGGCTATGTGCCCGCCCAGGAACTGAACCTGCCGCTGCATACCGCCATTCAGGAGGTAGCTGAAGAATGCCTGCTGGAAACGCCGGAAGGCTGGCTTGGGGGGCGTTTCAACGATACCTGGCTGCCAGCGCCTTATGCCGACGCCCTGCATTACCGTGAAGCGCTGCCTTTCGTGCTGACCCCGCAATCCGGTGCGGCACGGCCGGTGCGTTGCGCCAACCTGCAGCTACTGGAGCGGCCACGGGCCTACGTGCATCTGCCGACCGCCTCGTTACAACTGGTTTATGACCTGCGCCTGCAGGTCCCGCGCGAAGCCAAATCCTTGAGTCTGTTTCATGTCGATGAACGACTTGAAGGAAACCAACTGGTGGCCCGCCTCAACCGCACCCGCCCCGACCTGTACCTGATGCCCCTGGAAGACGGACATCCTCGCGCCGAGCTGTACACACTGAAAAAGGACCACTTGGTGCCGGCGAGCACTCGTGGTCTGTATCTGGCCGAAAGCTTTGCCCGTCAGGAAGGCTGGCTGGTCAGGGATGAGCGGATTCGCTGGAAGGATTGGGTGAGTCAGCAGGGGCTGGCGGCGCCGAAACCGGATACGGGGCTGCAGCGGCTGACGGGCAAGGCACGGGAGTTGTTGCAGATGGCGCGAGGCGGATTGCGTAAGTAGCTGACAAATTGCAATCGCGGGGCAAGCCCGCTCCCACAGGGCCCCGCCGGGATGACGGCATGGCCCTTGCAGCTTACGCAGTTGTCGCTAACGGGCGTTGACGTGCGACAAGGGCAAGGATCGGTAAATCGCAGATGATGGCGCCCGGCAATCGGGTTAAGGAGTGGTTCCATGCAAGTACTTGATCGCCGTAAAGCGCTGGCCATCGTGCCGTTGTTACGGCTGGCGTTCCGTCCCTTTTTCCTCGCCGGTTGCGGCCTGGCGTTGCTCGCCGTGCCGCTGTGGCTGGCCGCATTGAATGGCTCGCTGGGCGACTGGCAGCCTGCCGGTGGCTGGCTGGCCTGGCATCGCCACGAATTGCTGTTCGGCTTCGGCCTGGCGATCATCGCCGGTTTTTTGCTCACTGCAGGACAGACCTGGACCGGCCAACCGGGCCTGAGCGGTACGCCGCTGGCAGCGTTGGCGCTGCTGTGGCTGGCCGCGCGAATTGCCTGGCTGGCCAACCTGCCGTGGCCGCTGTTGGCGCTGCTGGAACTGGCCTTCCCGCTGATCGTGGCGCTGTTGATGGGTGCCATGCTCTGGCGCGTCCGGCAGAAGCGTAATTATCCGGTGGTGCTGGTGTTGCTGTTGCTGACGGCAGCCGATGCGGTGTCGGTCTACGGTTTGCTCCAGGGCCATGATGGCTGGCAACGCCAGGGCGTGCTCAGCGCTATCTGGCTGGTGGCGGCGATGATGGGCCTGATCGGTGGCCGGGTGATTCCATTCTTTACCCAACGTGGCCTGGGCCGGGTCGAAGGCGTTGCACCCTGGCCTTGGCTCGACTGGTTGCTGCTGGCAGGTGCCGCGCTGGTGGCAGTGCTGTATGCCGCTGGCCCTGCGCTGGCGGCCAATGTCTGGATCGGTTTGTTGTTTGCCGCGCTGACACTGGGGCACGGGGTGCGTCTGTGGCGCTGGCATGACCGTGGCTTGTGGCGTGTGCCGCTGCTGTGGTCGTTGCACCTGGCCTATGGCTGGTTGGCGCTGGCCTGTCTGGGCATGGCCCTGTGGCACTTCGGTGTTGCGCTGAACCCCAGCCTTGCGGTGCACTGCCTGACCATCGGGGCCATGGCCGGGTTGATCCTGGCGATGATCGCGCGGGTCAGCCTCGGCCATACCGGGCGCCCCTTGCAGCCGCCAGCGGGGATGACCCTGGCGTTCATCCTGCTTAACCTCGCGGGCGTGAGCCGGGTGCTGTTGGTGCTGTGGTTGCCATTGGCGGGATTGTGGCTGGCCGTACTGTGCTGGGTCGGCGCGTTTGCCCTGTACGCCTGGCGGTACGCACCGATGCTGCTGCGCGCCCGGGTGGATGGACATCCCGGATAATCGGCACACAAGCAGGAGGCAGGCGATGTTGTATCCCTATTTACTGGTTATCCATTTACTCGCGGCCATTGCCTTTATCGGCACCTTGTTCTTCGAGGTGTTCATCTGGTATTCGGCGCGTCGGCAAGTGCCGGATGCTGCGCAGGCTGCGGCGGACCAGGCGATCGCCAAGCGTTCGCGCAAGGTGCTGCATGCGGTGGTGCTGGTGTTGTATGGCGCCGGTATCGGCCTGGCCTGGCACCATCGCGGCGCCCTCGGTCAGCCGCTGGCCAGCAGTTTCGCCAGCTTGTTGAGCCTGAAGATCATCCTGGCCCTGAGCATTATCGGCCATTACCTGTTGCTGGCTTACTGGCTGCAGCGCGGACGCTTGAGCGAGACGCGGGCGCGCTGGATCCGCTGCAGCATCCTCGGGCACATGCTGCTGATCGTGATTCTGGCCAAGGCGATGTTTTATTGGCATTGATGCAGGTCCACAAAGGCACTGCAGTTCCTGTGGGAGCTGGCCTTGCCAGCGATCAGGTCCACACGGGCCTCATCGCCGGCAAGGCCGGCTCCCACAGGGGGCAATCAGGCGAGTGCTTTGACGAACAGCACGTTGTTCTCCAGATGAATGTGCTGCATCAGGTCATCACGAAACTCCGCCAGGCCGCGATACAAGGCGCGCCAGGTGTTGCAGGCATCCTCCGGCGGAATGATGTTGTTGGTCAGCGTCAGGAGGATCTCCAGCGCTTCGCCGTGCTGATCATGCTCCAGGCGCAGTACCCGGATCGGTGGCGTTGCCTGGCGACCCATGCCCTGTTGCAGCATCGGGAACAGCACCTGTTCTTCCTTGAGCATGTGCCCTTCGAGTTCCTGCTGCATGTCTTCAAGGTGGTTGGCCAGGCCATTGGGGCAGCTGCTGCGGGCACCGTGTACCTGTTCCACGCGCCGGGCCAGACGGATCAGTTCCGGCAGTTGCTGGCGGTGGCGATCGTGATAGCGCGAGAGAATGTGTGCGATCAGTTCGGCTTCGGACGCGTCCCGCCAGTCGTCGGCACTGGCGCCGCTGCTTTGCAGTTTGAACAGGGCTTCAGCAATCAGGACCGGGTCCAGGTGTTTACCCAGGGCGGCTTCGCGCAGGGTTTTCTGCCCGCCGCAACAGAAGTCCAGGTTGAAGCTGTGGAAAATGCGCGTGGCGCCAGGGATGTCGCAGGCCAGTTGACCGAGGCTGTGTTCGAGAAGTGTCTGGCTCATCAGGGTTCCTTGGTGTGGTTGCAAAGGTCCCTGTAGCGATTGCATCGCGCATGCCATGTTCAACAGCTTGAGATTCAAGGCGTTGTATTTTGTTGTGGTGAAAATCACCCTGATGCGTCAGGGTAGATGCAACCCTTAAAGGTGATAACTACCATGCTGCGTGAAAGCCTGGCGGCCGATCTGATTGTCGAGTTGCCCAATGCCGTGCGGTTGCAACGCCTGGTGCAGACCCTGCGCGAATACTTCAACTGCGGCGCGGTCGGTTTGCTGCACCTGGATGACGACAGCCTGCGCCCGGTGGCGACGGTGGGGCTGGTCCACGAAGCCCTCGGGCGGCGCTTTGTGATTGCCCAGCATCCGCGCCTGGCGGCGATCATGGCCTCGCGCGAGCCCACCTGGTTCGAGCCCGACAGCCGTCTGCCCGATCCATACGACGGCTTGCTCGATACCCCGCTCAACGAGCCGCTGGCCGTGCACGATTGCATGGGCGTGAGCCTCTATGTGCAAGGCCAGGTGTGGGGCGCGATCACCCTGGATGCGCTGCAGGCCGGCACCTTCGACAGTGCGGCGCGCGATGAGCTCAAGCGCTGCACCCTGCAGATCGAAGCGGCGCTGCGGGTTACCCGGCTGGAGCAGGAAAACCGCAGCCTGCGCCTGGCCCGCAGCGACCCCCAGGACCTGCGGATGCCGGTGCAGGAGAGCGAGATCCTCGGCCAGAGCCCGGTGCTGCACCAGTTGCTGACAGAGCTGGACGTGCTGGCCGATTCCGAACTGCCGGTGTTGCTGCTGGGCGAGACGGGGGTGGGCAAGGAGTTGTTTGCCCGGCGTTTGCACAGTCTTTCGCGGCGCCGTCACAAGCCGCTGGTACAGGTCAATTGCGCCGCGTTGCCGGAATCACTGGCCGAAAGCGAATTGTTCGGCCACGTCAAAGGTGCCTTTTCGGGGGCCAACAGTGACCGCGCCGGGCGTTTCGATGCGGCCAATGGCGGCACGCTGTTTCTCGACGAAGTCGGCGAGCTGCCCTTGAGCGTGCAGGCCAAACTGCTGCGCACCCTGCAAAACGGCGAGATCCAGCGCCTGGGGGCGGACAAGCCGTTGCATGTGGATGTGCGCATCATTGCCGCCACCAACCGCCACTTGCCCGACAGCATTCGCGAAGGCCTGTTCCGCGCCGATCTGTACCATCGTTTGTCGGTCTATCCGGTGCCGATTCCGCCGCTGCGCGAACGCGGCAATGACGTGCTGATCCTGGCCGGGCAGTTTCTCGAACTCAACCGCACCCGCCTGGGCCTGCGCGGTTTGCGCCTGTCGGCGGCGGCCGAGCGCGCGCTGCTGGCCTACCACTGGCCGGGCAACGTGCGCGAACTGGAGCATGTGATCAGCCGTGCCGCGCTCAAGCAGCTCAGCCGCGGTGGCAGCCGCAACCTGATCATTACCCTGGAGCCGGAAGTGCTGGACCTGGACAGCAACGGGCACAGCGCCGCCGCCATCGAACGGCCGCCGGAGGTGGTTGTGCAGTCATCGCCGCTGCTGTCCTTGAGCGAAACGGTCGACGCCTGCCAGCGCCAGGCCATTGTCCGGGCGCTGGAACTGTGTGGCGACAATTGGGCCAGCGCCGCGCGCCTGCTGCAGGTCGATCCGAGCAACCTGCACAAGCTGGCCAGGCGTTTGCGCCTGAAGTAAGCGCGTGATGTTGATGGCGGTCAAGGTGGCGAGGGCAGCGAGTCAACAGACTGTGAACTCCATCCACCGGAGATCACTGTCATGCCCCTGTCCCTGGCTCAGATGCGCCGCAATTACACCCTGGGTGGCCTGCAGGAAGAGGCCGCACCGCACGACCCTTTGCCGATGTTCAACCAGTGGCTGCAGCAGGCGCGGGAAACCGAGAGCGCGCCGGTGGAGGCCAACAGCATGCACCTGGCGACGGTCGACCGTCAGGGCCGGCCCCACGGCCGGGTACTGCTGCTCAAGGGCGTGAGCGATGCGGGCTTTACCTTTTTCGGCAATTACCTGAGTGCCAAGGGCCAGGAGCTGGAGGCCAACCCGTGGGCAGCCATGACCTTCTTCTGGCCGGCGCTTGAACGTCAGGTGCGCATCGAAGGGCAGGTGCGCCGGCTCGATCCGCAGCTCAGCGATGACTACTTCGACAGCCGTCCGCTGGCCAGTCGCCTGGGGGCCTGGGCCTCGCCGCAAAGCCGGGTGCTGACCGATCGCGCAGCCCTGGAAGTGTTGCTGGCGCAGACCATCCGCCGCTTCGTCGATCAGCCGCTGCGTCGTCCGGAACACTGGGGCGGCTACTGCCTGCAGCCTGAGCGCATGGAGTTCTGGCAGGGCCGCGCCGACCGTCTGCATGACCGTCTGGACTATCGCTTGCAGGACGGACAGTGGGCACGCAGTCGCCTGGCGCCGTGAGTCGTGTGCTCCGTCGAGGTACCTCCTTGGAGGAATAGGTTCGGCTGCTGTTTCGGTTCAGGCTTGGGCGCATTCACATCATGGGAGGGTCCGCACATGGCCCATCTGGCGCAACGTACCTTTGAACCGCTGAACATTGCCGTACTGACCATCAGCGACACCCGCAGCTTCGACACCGACACCTCGGGGCAGACCCTGTGCGATCTGCTCCAGGCGGCCGGGCATCGACTGATCGACCGTGACCTGGTCAAGGACGACATCTACCAGATCCGCGCCACGCTTTCGCGCTGGATTGCCGACCCGAGGGTACAGGTGGTGCTGACCACCGGCGGCACCGGGTTCACCGTGCGCGACAATACCCCGCAAGCCGTCCTGCCGTTGCTGGACAAGCATGTGGAGGGCTTTGGCGAACTGTTCCGCCAGGTCTCGCTGGCGGAGATCGGCATGTCCAGCCTGCAGTCGCGGGCGCTGGCCGGGATGAGCAATGGCGTGCTGGTGTGTTGTGTGCCGGGTTCGCCTGGAGCCTGTCGCACTGCCTGGAACCAGATCCTTCTCGGGCAACTGGACAGCCGCACCGGCCCGTGCAATTTCGCGCCGCATCTCAAGGCCCAGGTCGAGCAGGCAATCGAGGCCTGTGGAGAACGCTCATGAGCCGCCAGGTGTGTGACAGCGGCAAGCTGATACCGGTCGACCAGGCCATCCGCCATCTGCTCGACCAGGCGCCGCCACCGCCGGCGGCGCAAACGGTGTTGCTGGAAAAAGCCCTGGGCCGGGTGCTGGCGCTGGACATTCATTCGCCGCTGGACCTGCCGGGCTGGGACAACAGCGCTATGGACGGTTTCGCCTTGCGCGCCGCGGACCTTCCCGCAGCCGGTGGCTGCCTGAACCTGGCCGGTCGCATCGCGGCCGGCCAGGCCGCCACCACGCCGCTGCAGGCCGGGCAGGCGGTGCGCATCTTTACCGGCGCGCCGCTGCCGCCGGGCGCCGACACGGTGGTGCCGCAGGAGCTCTGCCGGGTCGAGGGCGAGCAGGTCTGGTTGCCGCCAGCCAGCCTTGGCGATCATGTCCGTAAGGCCGGCGAAGAGGTGCGCAAGGGTCATCTGCTGCTCCAGGCCGGCAAGCGTCTGCGCGCCCAGGAGCTGGGCTTGCTGGCCGCTGCCGGGGTCTGCTGGGTCGAGGTCTATCGACCGTTGCGGGTGTGCCTGCTGAGCAGCGGTGACGAACTGCGCGAGCCCGGCCAACCCCTGGCGCCGGGGCAGATTTACAACAGCAACCGCTATTGTCTGGCAGCGCTGTTAGAGGGCTGGGGCGTCGAGGTGCATGACTATGGGGTGATGGCCGATGATCTGGCGGCCAGCCAGCACGCCTTGAGACTGGCGGCCTCTGAATGCGATCTGCTGCTGACCTCCGGCGGTGTTTCGGTGGGTGAAGAAGACCACCTCAAACACGCCATCGAAGCGCTGGGCAGCCTGGATCTGTGGCGTCTGGCGATTCAGCCGGGCAAACCGCTGGCGTTTGGTGAGGTGGCCGGCAAGCCGTGGATCGGCATGCCGGGCAATCCTGCGGCGGCGCTGATCACTGCCCTGGTGGTGGTGCGTCCGTTCCTGCTCAGGGCCCAGGGCGTGCGCGATGTAGTGCCGCGGCCGATGGCGTTGCCGGCAGGCTTTGACTGGTTGCAGCGCAACAAGCGCCGCCAGTACCTGCGCGCCAGGTTGACTCCGGGGGCCGATGGCCAGGTGAGCGTGCAGCTGCACCCGCAGCAAAGCTCGGCAATGCTCGCGGCCGCGTGCTGGGCCGATGGCCTGGCGGTGGTGGAGTGCGAGCAACAGCTGCACAAGCATGACAGCGTGACCTTCCTGTCGTTCGCCGAACTCATGCAGTGACCGGCCTTGATTGCCGTCAAGGTCTGCGCTGGCGGTCTGGCTAGACTGGCGGCGCATTTTCGATTGCACCGGGCCTGCTCGCGTTACGCATCGGAGGCGGGGTCGAGACACGTTCTTTCATGAGGAATGCCCATGCAACTGGTCTGCCCGGCAGGGAACCTGCCTGCGCTCAAAGCGGCGGTGCGCCAAGGCGCCGATGCCGTCTACGTCGGTTTTCGCGATGACACCAATGCCCGGCACTTTGCCGGCCTGAACATGGACGACAAGCAGTTCGACGCCGCCGTCGCCCATATCCGTCAACATCAACGCAAGCTCTATGTCGCGGTCAACACCTACCCGCAGCCCCAGGGCTGGGAACGCTGGCAACGGGCGGTGGACCGCGCCGCCGACCATGGCGTCGATGCCCTGATCGCCGCCGACCCCGGTGTGCTCGGCTATGCCAGCCAACGCCATCCGCAGCTGACCCTGCACCTGTCGGTACAGGGCTCGGCGACCAATGCCAGTGCCCTGGCGTTCTATGCCCAGCACTACAACATCCGCCGCGCGGTGCTGCCACGGGTGCTGTCGCTGGCCCAGGTGCGCCAGGTCGCGGCCAACAGCACGGTGCCTATCGAAGTCTTCGCCTTCGGCAGTTTGTGCATCATGGCCGAGGGACGTTGCCACCTGTCGTCTTACATCACCGGCGAGTCGCCGAACCTGTGTGGCGTGTGTTCGCCGGCCAAGGCGGTGCGCTGGAGTGAAGATGCCGAAGGTTTGAGTGCACGCCTGAGCGAGGTGCTGATCGACCGCTACAGCGCCGATGAGCCGGCCGGTTACCCGACCTTGTGCAAGGGGCGCTTCCTGGTCGGCGGCAAACGCTTTCATGCCCTCGAAGAACCCACCAGCCTCGACACCCTGGACCTGTTGCCGGAACTGGCGGCCATGGGCGTCGAAGCGGTGAAGATCGAAGGGCGCCAGCGCAGCCCGGCGTATGTCGAGCAGGTCACCCAGGTCTGGCGCGCCGCACTTGATGCCCACCGCCTGGCGCCCGAGCGCTTCGCGGTCAAAGACCAGTGGCGCCAGGTGCTGGCCGGTTTATCCGAAGGCAGCCAGACCACCCTGGGTGCTTATCATCGATCATGGCAATGAGGGACTGCAGATGAAACTCAGCCTGGGACCCGTTCTGTATTACTGGGACAAGGAGCAATTGGGGCGTTTCTATTCCGAGATGGCCGCCTTGCCGCTGGATGTGATTTACCTTGGTGAAACCGTCTGCTCGAAACGCCGGGCGATGAACCTGGAGCATTGGCTGGGCCTCGGCCGCGAGCTGCAGGAATGCACGCAGGCGCAGATCGTACTGTCGAGCCTGACCCTGGTCGAAGCCGCTTCCGAACTCTCCAGCCTGCGGCGCTTGTGCGACAACGGTCAGTTGCTGGTGGAAGCCAACGACATGGGCGCGGTGCAGTTTCTGGCTGAACGCAAGCTGCCCTTCGTCGGCGGCCCGGCGCTCAACCTGTACAACGGCCATGCCCTGGCACAGCTGCAGGACTGCGGGATGATCCGTTGGGTGCCGCCGGTGGAATGTTCGGCAGCATTGATCCGTTCCATACTCGACCAGGTCAAGGCGTTGGGCCGTGAGCTGCCCGAGGTCGAAGTCTTCGCCTATGGGCACCTGCCGCTGGCGTATTCGGCGCGTTGCTTTACCGCCCGCGCCGAAAACCGGCCCAAGGATGATTGCCAGTTCTGCTGCCTCAACTACCCCGATGGCCTGGCGCTGAGCAGTCAGGAAGGCCAGCCACTGTTCACCCTCAACGGTATCCAGACGATGTCGGCCGAGGTCACTAACTTGCTGGCCGACTATGCCGGCCTTGCCGCCAGCGGTGCCGATCTGCTGCGCTTGAGCCCGCGCGCGCAGGGCATGGCCGAGGTGATCGCGGCGTTCCAGCAGGTGCGTGAAGGTGGAGCAGCGCCCTTGCACGTCGAGGGTTGCAACGGTTATTGGCATGGCCAGGCGGGGATGTTGCGTGTCGAGGAGGTGGGCCTGTGCTGAACCAGAAAAAATGGCTGCTGCGCGGTGCCGACCGCTTGCTCCCGCTGATCCGGCGGGTGCCGTTCGTGCTGCAACGTGTCGCGCTGCAACAAGCGCTGAACCGCTGCCTGGCTGAGCCACTGAAAGACGGCGAGTTCGATTTGCTGCGCGGGCGCTGGCTGTGCCTGCGGATTCCCGACCTGGACCTGACCTGGTACCTGACCCGCAGCCTTTACGGCTTGCAGATTGCCGAAAAGGCCAAAGCGGATGTCACCATTCGCGGCAACTGGCGCGAGTTCCTGCTGCTGGCCAGCCGTCAGGAAGATCCGGATACCTTGTTCTTCCGGCGACGGCTGGTGATTGAAGGCGATACCGAACTGGGCCTGACCCTGAAGAACCTGATCGACAGCCTCGACCCGGAAGTGTTGCCGGTGTGGTTGTGGCGAAATCTGGAGCGGGCAGGGAAGGGCTTGGCAACAGGCTGAACTGCGGACGGCAGAGATCAGTGTGGGAGCCGGCCTTGCTGGCGATGAAATCGCCGCGGTGTGTCGGGTGTTGCGCAGCGTCTGTGTCGCTGGCAAGGCCAGCTCCCACAAGGGGGCAATCTCAACGGGGTCGCTGAGTGCCGGTTTTGGAATGGGGTTGATCTATTGGCGATGGCGACCTCGTATCACCACGGCGAGTACCAACGCCTGAGCTTCCACCCCACCGGATTAGCAAAGCAATGCAAGATCAAACACCCAAAAATCAACCACTGCAGTGATAAATGTTCATTGAAAAGATCAGGGGTGTAGCCAACGAACAGAAGGTACTCTCTTTTAAACCACCTCAAGTGATAGGTTACGAAGAACAGATTAAAGGCCAGGCAAGCGAAAGACTTCAGGTGGCCTAATTGGGGCCCGGAAAGCTGGAATCTTAGGCAGTAAGCCACTGTCACAGCTATCAGCGAAGCACCAATATACAGCGACAGGATCATTTTTTTGTCTCTACATACACCTGCTCTCCGGTCAACATGTCGACACCTACTTCAAATACAATCGCCCCTCTGCTCATATTTATATAAGAGCGCACGTAATCAGAGGGTATATATTTGAATAGTTTCCATGCCCCTGTTCTCAACACCATTCTGGTCATTCCATAAACGGACAACCCGATATCAGACACCCCATAAGCGATATTTCCATCTCGCATGCTGCCACCCATGGACTTCGTGACGGCCTGATAACCTTTTCGAACCCAGCCCTCACTATCCGAACGCCCCGTCAGTAAATTCTCACCATTCTCGTAAATGTTGTTCGCACCGTGTGCGATCATCGGGAGGCCAGCCACACCGCAAAGTATAATCGCAGGACTGGCGCAGATTGTCGCTCCAGCAGCTACCTGGAATACCCCCGCAATGACCCCGGCACCTTTTCTGCTAATCTCCAGTGACTGATTGATCAGACTCCACTGTTCATTCTTGATCTCCAGCAACGCCTCATCCGGCGTCTTCTTCCCATTCGCTACGTCGTCGGCAATGTGTTTGGCGTAATAGGCCATCTCCCGGTTGAACTGCGTGCGAACCACACCGTCCTTGATATGTATGGCAGCGAGAGTGCAGGCCTGTTTAGTCAGACTACTTGCGGCTTCGCAGACAACCCAGTAGTCGTTAGGGTCCAATAATAATGGAGAGGGGCGTGAAGTCATTTACCCGCGCCCCAGTAGGTATAAGCGCTTGTGCCGGCGATGTGGTGGGTCCAGCGGATGGTCTGGTAACGCAGCGAGAGCACTTCCTGAGCTTCCGTCTCGTTCTGCAGTACCGCGTGAGGGACATCCGATACCAGTTCTGCTACCTGGCCACCTTTAATCTCGACGCTGAAGTACTTTTCCTGCCCTCCATTCGGGCTAACCCGATAAAAGTGGATCTGGCATTCGATTTCTTCCCGGGTAGCCAAGGCTTGAGCCAACAAGGGAGATGACTTGTCAATGGCTTTGGTAATGACGATGGGATGATGGGTGGGATTCGGGGTGTTGTCGACGTTGATCATGCTGTGTGTGTACGACAACACCATGATTTCATCGGTATGGCCGCTCTGGCATTTGTTACCAATGGAGTCGGGTGTTGAACAGCCGGCGGAAATCACACCTTGTTGGTTGCCGGTGATGGTCATGTAGCCGTGACTGGCCATAAGCGCTACTCCTTGTCGTTGGAGTAGGCAGGCTAGCCAGGGAAGCGTTTTCCTGTATGTAGGTAACTTCCCGGCAGCCCGTAGGACGGTGCCTTATTGGTGAGTGGCGCCCATCGCTATCAACTTCGAACATTCCTCACCTGCTAAGCGATTGATGATGCGAAGCGCACCATGAAGACCGGCGATATTTCGAAAGGTAAGTTGAGGTTCGGGAAGACTGCCTTGACGATCGTCATTTTCGATAAGGACCTCGGAAAGCAGCTCTAAGGTCCAGAGGCAAGTTTGGAGCTGCTGAGTAGACTCTTCGAAGCGCAGCTGTGATGTCGTTGAGTTGAAAATTTGCATGGGTGGAACTCCTTTGGGTAATGGGAGCTGCCACGAACCGTCGCCAAACGATTGAGGGTGGCAGCTGTGCGCAGGTTGGCGAACCGGTACCCAAAGAAACCGGCAGACACGAATGTCTCCCACGCACAGCCGCCATAGCACGGACATGCGGGCGCAAAAAAAGCGCCAGCATTCATGTATGGGCGCCTATGCGCCTTGGGTAGTTCAGGTCGCCAAACCTGATCGCTGAGTTTGCAGCGACAGGGGACGATAGCGCCGACGGGCTGGTGTTGCAAGCGATGTGAGCTGTGGGGAGTGCTGAAGTGGACCGCCGTAGGCAAATCAGTCGGTAGGGCCACTACATCAAATTGATAGGTTTCTCGTTGGAGGGACTATGGCTTGGAATATGACGAGCTGTTCCGTTCGCAGTGAAGTTTCAGGTCACCTTTACGTCCTCACGGCACGTCACTTTTGACCGGCACAATTCACCAGCAACTGCCTGACCTCGGCAAACAACTCATCGGCCTGCGCCGCGCTGCAATCCTCGCCATAACGCTTGCGCAGCCCCTGCTGGCTGAGGATCAGGTGCTTGTCGGCCTGCAGACCGTGCTGGCGCAGGCAACCGGCAACACACTGCAGCGGGCAGCCGTCCAGCGCCAGAATCCAGCGTCCCGAGCAGGCCAGATTGACCAGCGCCGGCACCTGCCCGCCGACCCCGGCGATGCACGACATCTGCGCCAGGCCTTCACGGTCGAGGCGCAGCGCGACGTTGTTGGCCAGTTGCGCAACGTTGGAGCAACCGGAGCAGGCGTAGACCAGAGGCAGGGCAGTGCGGGGCATGAAGACTCTCCAGTGATAGGTCCGTCAGGCTTGATAATCGACCAACGCCTCGGTCGCCAGAATGCGGATGTCGCGGCGCTCCATGGCAATCAGGCCGCTCTCCACCAGACGGTGGAGGATGCGTGAAAAGGTTTCCGGCTGGATCCCCAGTTTCGACGCCACCAGGCGTTTGGACACCTGCAGTACGACGCGGCCGTCCTCGGGGTCCTGCTCCTGCAGAAGGAAGCTGATCACCCGCTGGCTGGCGCTGGCCAGGGTCAGGGTGTCGATGTCCTTGAGCCGCTGGTGCAGGTGGATGCTCATGCTCGCGAGGATCGCCAGGCACACTTGCGGCTGGTCTTCCAGGGCATTGCGGTAGTGGCCGCCCTCGATGCTGACCACCACGCTGTCCTTGAGCGCGGTGGCGCTCACCGGGTAGTAGCGGGTCTGGCTGAACAGCAGGGCTTCGGCGAAGGATTGCCCGGGCTGGATGATCTCTACCAGGTTCTCCTGGCCCTGGGCGGTGATGCGGTACAGCTTGATCTGGCCACTGACCAGCAGGAAGAAGCGTTTGGCCGGGTCGCCCTGGTGCATGAGGGTGTCGTGACAACCGAGGCGGCGTTGCATGGCCAGGCCGCAGACCTGTTCGAAAATGCGTTCGGGCAAGTGGCTGAACAGGTGATGGCGGCGCAAAAACAGTACGAGGGAAGGGTGGGTCAGCATGGCGTACCTCCTGCCGGCCATGGTAAAACGCCCGGCACCTGCGGCCTATGCCTCCGCAGGTCTACCTCCAAAGGGGCAGTCAGCCGTGTTGACGCAGATGCTCCATGGCCCAGACCGCCGCCTCGACCCGTGAGCGCAAACCGAGTTTGTGCAGCAGGTTCTTCACGTGGACTTTGACCGTGCCTTCGGTAATCCCCAGTTTGTGGCCGATGACCTTGTTGCTGTAGCCGCTGGCGATGGTCTTGAGCACCTGGCGCTCGCGTTCGGTCAGCTCCACTTCGGCATGCCGGGGCGGTGAGCGCAGGGCCTGGGCCATGACCTGGGTGAGGCCGGGGCTGATCACCAGTGCGCCGTTCATGGCATCGCGGATGTACTGGATCAGCAACTCCGGCTCCATGTCCTTGAGCAGATAGCCATCGGCGTCCAGGCGCAGGGCATCGCGGATATCGTCTTCGGCATCGGAAACGGTGAACAGCAGGACTTTGCCGGCATAGGCCAGGCTGCGCAGGTGGCGCAGGGTTTCGATGCCATTCATCTGCGGCATGTTGTTGTCGAGCAGCACCAGGTCCGGTTGCAGGGGCTCGATCATGGCCAGGGCTTCTTCGCCGTGGTTGGCTTCGCCGACGATCTCGAAATCGTCTTCCAGTTCGAGCATCTGGCGGATGCCACGACGCATCATGGGATGGTCGTCGACCAGGAGGATGCGGCAACGCGCAGGGCTATTCATGTGACATTTCCTTGGGGATGGCGGCCGAGGAATTCCGGGCGGAACTCCATCTGGACGAGGGTGCCTTGCGGCTCCCTGGAAAGAATCTGCAACTGGCCGTGCAGGCTGCGCGAGCGCTCATCCATGATGTTCAGGCCGTGATGTTCGCGTGGGTCACGACTGCCGATGAAGCCGCGTCCGTCGTCTTCGATCGACAGGCGTACGGTTTCACCGTCCTGGCGCAGTTGCAGCCAGGCGTTTTGCGCATGGGCGTGGCGCAGGCAGTTGGACAGCGCCTCGCGGGTGATCTGCAGGATGTGGATCTGTTCGCTGGCCGACAGTTCGAAGGCCAGGTTGTCGACGTGCAGGTGAACCTGGAAATCACCACGGCGGCTGAACTCCTTCGCGGTGTCCTTGAGACCCTGCATCAGGCCGGCGTCGTGAATCTGCAGGCGAAAGGTGGTGAGCAGTTCGCGCAGCTGGCGGTAGGCGTTGTTCAAGCCTTCGCGCAGCTCGGCGGTGACGCCTTCCAGGGTCTCTACCGGCTCGCCGCGGCGCATCAGGGTCTGCATGCGGCTGACCTGCAGTTTCATGTAGGACAGCGCCTGGGCCAGTGAGTCATGCAACTCGCGGGCGATGATGGCGCGCTCTTCGAGCAGCAGCAGGCGATGGTCCTGCTCGCGTTGGCGTTTGAGTGACAGCGAGGTGCCGATGAGGTTGGCCAGGGCCTGGATGAGCTGGGTTTCCCAGGCCTGCGGCGCATGACCATCGATAAAGTGCGCCTTCAGTTCACCCAGTGAGCTGCCCTGGTTGCTGATGCTGTAGATGTGCGGATTCAGTTGCTCATGGCGCTGGCAGGTGGCGCAATCGCTGCTGGCGCAGACCTTGCGGCTGTCGGCACCGTCCAGGGCGAGCAATTGCTGGGCCGGGGCCTGTAGTTGACCCTGCAGGCACAGCGACAGACGCAGGCCGGGCAGGCGTTGCTGAAAACGCCGGATCAACTCATCCAGCCCCTCGGCGTTGGCCAGGCGCGTGGCCAGGCTGCGGCTGCTTTGATACAGCAGTTCGAGGGCGGCGTTGGCCTGCTGCAGGTTCAGGGTTTTTTGCCGGACCTGGGTTTCGAGGGTGCGGTGGGATTGCTCGATGGTCTCGGCCATGGCGTTGAAGCTGGTGGCCAGCTGGCCCAACTCATCCTCGGACTGATGGTTGACCCGCGCCTGGTACTCGCCGCGGCGAAAGCGCTGGGTGGCGTCGACCAGTTCCTGCAGCGGGCTGATCACGCTGCTTTGCAGTTCGTAGAGGCCAACCAGCAGGACGATCATGGTGATGAACAGTGCCACGCCTTGAATGATCTGTTGCCAGGATTGCTTGTGTTCGCTCTGGCGCTGCAGCAGGTTGACGAACTGGTTGAGCTGCTCGATGAAGGGCAGGGTGCTGGCCTGGAACGCTATGGCGTCGCCACGCTCAAGGGCCGGGCCGAGGGTGTTCTGCCAGTAGTCCTGCAGCTGTTGGTAGCTGCCATTGAGCGCCTCGTTGCTACCGTCTTCCAGCACGCTCTTGAGCGTCTGGCTGTTGAGCCGTTGTTGCAGGCTTTCACGGATGCGGTCGATTGCTTCGCGATCGGCGCCGGAGGCCAGGTTCCAGCTCAGGCGGTAGGTCTCCATGCGCACCGAGCCTGCGGTGTTGATCGCTGCCGCATCGCCCTGGCTGAACCAGGCGATCAGGCCGGCGCTCAGCGAGCTGGCCAGCGCCAGCACCGCGATCAGGATCACCGCCACGCCCGCACGCGCGGGCAGCGAGCTACGTAGCCAGCGGGTCATGGCCGCAGGCCTGAGCGCAGGAGGGGGAAAGTGCACATGCAGGGCTCCATTGGGGGGCTGCCGATGGTTTGGCGACCGGTCCCTGGCGCTCTACCTCTAAAGAGTTCTTATCCGAAGGCTTCGCCCGAATATCCTGCATGAAACCGGCAAGACACTGATAAACAAAGGGTTTAGAGGTTTTTCGGACCTACCTCGTTGGAGGTAGGCAGTACAAGCATAGGCCTGGAGGCGTCCAGGCTTCTTTGATCCGGGTCAAGTTTTTCCGGGGTTTGCCTCTCTAGTCTGCGGCCATAGCGAACTGACTGGAGACCCAACATGACCCCACCGCGTGTACGACAAGGCCTGGTACTGGGCATGAGCACGCTGGCTTTCACCGTCTGTTTCATGGTCTGGATGATGTTTGCCGTGCTCGGCGTACCGATCAAGGAACTGCTCCAGCTCAACGAAACCCAGTTCGGCCTGCTGGCCGCCACCCCGGTGCTGACCGGCTCGCTGGTGCGCCTGCCGCTGGGGCTGTTGACCGACCGTTTTGGCGGACGCAGCGTGTTCTTCCTGCTGATGCTCGCCTGTGTGCTGCCGCTGTACCTGATCAGCCACGCCACCGCCTACTGGCAGTTCCTGGTGCTGGGGTTGTTTGTCGGTCTGGCCGGGGGCTCGTTCTCGGTTGGTATCGCCTACGTCGCCAAATGGTTCGACAAAGACAACCAGGGCTTTGCCATGGGCGTGTTCGGTGCCGGTAACGCAGGCTCGGCAGTGACCAAGTTTCTCGCCCCGGCGCTGATTGCCGCGGGCAGCTGGCAGCTGGTGCCGAAAGTCTTCAGTGCAATCCTGTTCATCACCGCCTTGCTGTTCTGGTTCCTCAGCGCCGACAACAAGGCCCACCGCAGCGCCAAGGGCGCCAACCTCGGCGAGCAGCTCAAGGCCCTGAAAGATCCTGCGGTGTGGCGCTACTGCCAGTACTACTCGATTGTCTTCGGCGGCTATGTGGCCCTGGCGCTGTGGATGACCAAGTACTACGTCGCCGAATACGGCTTCAGCCTGCAAAGCGCAGCGCTGCTGGCCGCCTGTTTCTCCTTGCCCGGTGGCGTGCTGCGCGCCGTCGGTGGCTGGATGTCGGACCGCTGGGGCGCGCAGAGCGTGACCTGGTGGGTGCTGTGGGTCAGCTGGATCTGCCTGTTCCTGCTGTCCTACCCGCAGACCCAGCTGCAGGTGCAAACCCTCAATGGCCCGCTGGACTTCCACATCGGCCTGAACCCGGTGCTGTTCACTGTCCTGCTGTTCATCATCGGCATTGCCTTCGCCTTCGGCAAAGCCTCGGTGTTCAAGTACATCGCCAATGACTACCCGCAAAACATGGGCGCCGTGTCCGGCATCGTCGGCCTGGCGGGCGGCCTGGGCGGCTTCATCCTGCCGATCATGTTCGGCGCCCTGGTGGACCTGACCGGCGTGCGCTCCTCGGCCTTCATGCTGATGTACGGCGTGGTCTGGGTGTCGCTCATCTGGATGTACTTCAGCGAAATCCGCAAACGCCCGCTGCTCGGCAAACAGCCGCAGGCGACCTCAAGCCCGTTTTCCAGCATTGCCCAAGGAGAAGACCATGTCGGTTCTTAAACAGCCTGACGCAGGCCCGGTCATACACGACTGGCGCCCTGAAGATCCCGCATTCTGGGGGCGTAGCGGCAAGAAAACCGCCACCCGCAACCTGTGGATTTCGATTCCCGCACTGCTGCTGGCCTTTGCCGTGTGGATGGTCTGGAGCACGGTGATCGTGCGCCTGAACGCCATCGGTTTTACCTTCAGCACCGACCAGCTGTTCTGGCTGGCGGCTTTGCCGGGCCTGTCTGGCGCCACCTTGCGGGTGTTCTACTCGTTCATGGTGCCGATCTTCGGCGGCCGCCGCTGGACTGCCCTGAGCACCGCCTCGCTGCTGCTGCCGACGCTGTGGATGGGCTTTGCCGTACAAGACCCGAGCACCCCTTACAGTGTGTTCGTGATGATTGCCCTGCTGTGCGGCTTTGGCGGCGGCAACTTCGCCTCGAGCATGTCCAACATCAGCTTCTTCTATCCCAAGTCGCAGCAAGGCACGGCACTGGGCCTGAATGCCGGCCTGGGTAACCTCGGCGTCTCGGTGATGCAGTTCGCCGTGCCGCTGGTGATCACTTTCGGTGTATTCGGTGTACTCGGTGGGCAACCCCAGGTGCTGGCCGACGGCAGCCAGTTGTGGCTGCAGAACGCCGGCTTCCTGTGGGTGCCGTTCATCATTGCCGTAACCCTGCTGGCCTGGTTCGGCATGAACGATTTGTCCAGCGCCAAGGCCTCGTTCAGCGAGCAGGCGGTGATTTTCAAACGCAAGCACAACTGGCTGATGTGCTGGCTGTACCTGGCCACCTTCGGTTCGTTCATCGGCTTCTCCGCGGCCTTCCCGATGCTGATCAAGACCTCGTTCCCCGAGGTCAACGCCCTGGCTTTCGCCTTCCTCGGCCCGCTGGTCGGTGCCCTGGTACGCCCTCTGGGCGGCTGGGTGGCCGACAAGTTCGGTGGCGCCCGGGTGACCCTGTGGAACTTCGTGCTGATGATCGTGATGGTCTTCGGTGTGCTGCACTTCATCCCGCAGCAGGGCGCGGCCGGCAACTTCTACGGCTTCCTCGGCATGTTCATGCTGCTGTTCTTCACCACCGGCATCGGCAACGGTTCGACCTTCCGCATGATCCCGGTGATCTTCCGCACCCTGCATGAAAAGGCCGCCGCCGGCAAAGGCGCGAAGGGCCACGAGCAGGCGCTGAAAAACGCCGGCAAGGAATCCGCTGCGGTGCTCGGTTTCAGTTCGGCCATGGGGGCCTTTGGCGCCTTCTTCATTCCCAAGACTTTCGGCAGTTCGATGGCCATGACCGGTAGCCCGGCGCTGGCTTTCTACATGTTCGTCGGTTTTTACCTGAGCTGCATTGTCGTGACCTGGTGGTGGTACGCGCGCAAAGGCGCCGAAGCACCCTGCTGACAGGACCCGAATTCAACTTTTGCGTGGGTGGGGCACAGAACCCCGCAGCAAGCCTGAGAGGAAAGCATCATGAGTCATCTGCTCGATCAATTGCGGTTCTTCAACCGCAAGCAAAACGAGTTTTCCGACGGTCACGGCGAGACTCGCAAAGAGTCGCGCGACTGGGAGAACGTCTACCGTTCACGCTGGCAGTACGACAAGATCGTGCGCTCCACCCACGGGGTGAACTGCACAGGCTCCTGTTCGTGGAAAATCTATGTAAAGAACGGCCTGATCACCTGGGAAACCCAGCAGACCGACTACCCGCGGACCCGCAACGACCTGCCCAACCACGAACCGCGCGGCTGCCCGCGGGGTGCCAGCTACAGCTGGTACATCTACAGCGCCAACCGTCTCAAGTACCCGAAGATCCGCAAGCCGCTGCTCAAGCTGTGGCGCGAGGCGCGCCAGAGCATGGCGCCGGTCGAGGCCTGGGCGAGCATTGTCGAGAACAAGGCCAAGGCCGACTCGTACAAGAGCAAGCGCGGCATGGGCGGCTTTATCCGCTCCAGCTGGGATGAAGTCACCGAGATCATCGCTGCGGCCAACGTCTATACCGTCAAGCAGTACGGCCCTGACCGGGTGGTGGGCTTCTCGCCGATCCCGGCGATGTCGATGGTCAGCTATGCCGCCGGTGCCCGTTACCTGTCGCTGATCGGCGGCACCTGCTTGAGCTTCTACGACTGGTACTGCGACCTGCCACCGGCTTCGCCGATGGTCTGGGGCGAGCAGACCGACGTGCCGGAATCGGCCGACTGGTACAACTCCAACTACATCATTGCCTGGGGTTCCAACGTCCCGCAGACCCGTACCCCGGATGCACACTTCTTCACCGAGGTGCGCTACAAGGGCACCAAGACCGTGGCCATCACCCCCGACTACTCGGAAGTGGCCAAGCTCACCGACCTGTGGCTGAACCCCAAGCAGGGCACCGACGCGGCTCTGGCCCAGGCGTTCAACCATGTAATCTTCAAAGAATTCCACCTCGACCAGCCGAGCGCTTATTTCACCGAGTACGCCAAGCGTTACACCGACCTGCCGGTGCTGGTGCTGCTCAAGCCCATGCTGGGTACTGCACCGGGCGCCGGGTATCAGCCGGACCGCTTCCTGCGGGCCTCGGACCTGGCCGGTAACCTCGGCCAGGAAAACAACCCCGAGTGGAAAACCATCGCCCTCGATGCCGACGGCGAGCTGGTGTCGCCGCAGGGTTCGATCGGCTATCGCTGGGGCGAGCAGGGCAAGTGGAACATCCTGCCGCGTGAAGGCGGCGCCGGTCGCGACATCGACCTGACCCTGAGCCTGATCGGTGGCGACGTCGCCGAAGTGGCCTTCCCGTACTTCGCCGGCGAATCCCACGAGCACTTCCAGCATGTCGCCGGTGATGCCGTGCAATACCGCCGTGTGCCGGTGCGCAGCCTGACCCTGGCCGATGGCAGCCAGGTCAAGGTCGCCACCGTGTTCGACCTGTCGGCAGCAAACCTGGCCATCGACCGCGGCCTGGGTGGCGCCAACGTCGCCCGCGATTATGACGACGCCAGTGTGCCCGGCACCCCGGCCTGGCAGGAGCAGATCACCGGCGTCAGCCGCGAGAAAGCCATCCAGATCGCCCGCGAGTTTGCCGACAACGCCGACAAGACCCGTGGCCGCTCGATGATCATCGTCGGTGCGGCGATGAACCACTGGTACCACATGGACATGAACTACCGCGGGCTGATCAACATGCTCATGCTCTGCGGTTGCGTCGGCCAGACCGGTGGTGGCTGGGCCCACTATGTCGGCCAGGAAAAACTGCGTCCGCAGTGCGGCTGGCTGCCACTGGCCTTCGGCCTGGACTGGAACCGTCCGCCTCGGCAGATGAACGGCACCAGCTTCTTCTATGCCCACAGCTCGCAGTGGCGTCACGAGAAGATGAACATGCACGACGTGCTCTCGCCGCTGGCCGACAAGAGTCAGTTCCCCGAGCACGCCCTGGACTACAACATCCGCGCCGAACGCGCCGGCTGGCTGCCCAGTGCGCCACAGCTCAACCGCAACCCGCTGGACATCTGCCGCGATGCCGCAGCCGCCGGCATGGCGCCGAAAGACTACGTGGTCAAGGGCTGGCAGGACGGCAGCCTGCGTTTTGCCTGCGAACAGCCGGACAACCCGGTGAACTTCCCGCGCAACATGTTCATCTGGCGCTCCAACCTGCTGGGCTCCTCGGGCAAGGGCCACGAGTACATGCTCAAGTACCTGCTCGGCACCCGCAACGGCGTGATGAACGAAGACATCGGCCAGGTCGGCGACTGCAAGCCGCAGGAAGCCGAATGGGTTGACGAGGGTGCCATCGGCAAGCTCGACCTGGTCACCACCCTGGACTTCCGCATGTCCTCGACCTGCGTGTATTCCGACATCGTCCTGCCGACCGCGACCTGGTACGAGAAGGACGACATGAACACCTCGGACATGCACCCCTTCATCCACCCGCTGTCGGCGGCTATCGATCCGGCCTGGGAATCGCGTTCCGACTGGGAAATCTACAAAGGCATCGCCAAGGCGTTCTCGAAGATGGCCGAGGGGCACCTGGGCATCGAACAGGACCTGGTCACCGTACCGCTGATGCACGACAGCGTCGGTGAACTGGCCCAGCCGTTCGGCGGCACCGACTGGAAAACCGCGGGCGTCGCCCCGCAGCCGGGCAAGAACGCGCCGAACATCCAGGTGGTCGAGCGCAACTACCCGAACATCTACAAGCAGTTCACCTCGCTCGGCCCGCTGCTGGAAAAACTCGGCAACGGCGGCAAGGGCATCAACTGGAACACCGATGAGGAAGTGAAATTCCTCGGCGAGCTGAACTACCGCGAGAACGATGCGGGCATCAGCCAGGGCCGGCCGAAGATCGATACCGCGATCGATGCGGCGGAAGTCATTCTCTCGCTGGCCCCGGAAACCAACGGCCATGTGGCGGTCAAGGCCTGGGCGGCACTGTCCGAGTTCACCGGCATCGACCACAGCCACCTGGCGCTGTCCAAGGCCCACGAGGCGATCCGCTTCCGCGATATCCAGGCGCAGCCGCGCAAGATCATCTCCAGCCCGACCTGGTCGGGGCTCGAGGACGATCATGTCAGCTACAACGCCGGCTACACCAACGTTCACGAGAACATCCCGTGGCGCACCATCACCGGCCGCCAGCAGTTCTACCAGGATCACCCGTGGATGCAGGCTTTCGGTGAGCAGCTGATGAGCTACCGGCCGCCGGTCAACACCCAGACCATCGCCGCAGTGAAAGGCAAGCGCAGCAACGGCCACACCGAGATCGTCCTGAACTGGATCACCCCGCACCAGAAGTGGGGCATCCACAGCACCTACAGCGACAACCTGCTGATGCTCACCCTCAGCCGTGGCGGGCCGATTGTCTGGCTCTCGGAAATCGACGCACAGCGCGCCGGTATCGAGGACAACGACTGGATCGAGTGCTTCAACGCCAACGGTGCGCTGACCGCCCGCGCGGTGGTCAGCCAGCGGGTCAAGGAAGGCATGGTGATGATGTACCACGCCCAGGAACGGATCGTGAACGTACCCGGCTCGGAAACCACCAAGACCCGCGGCGGCCACCACAACTCGGTGACCCGCGTGGTGCTCAAACCGACCCACATGATCGGCGGCTATGCCCAGCAGGCCTATGGGTTCAACTATTACGGCACGGTCGGTTGCAACCGCGACGAATTCGTCGTGGTACGCAAGATGGCCAAGGTCGACTGGCTCGACGGATCGCGCGGCGATGAGCTGCCACGTCCGCTGCCGACCGAGATGGAATAAGGAGTGCTGTCATGAAGATTCGTTCACAAGTTGGCATGGTCCTGAACCTGGACAAATGCATCGGCTGTCACACCTGTTCGATCACCTGCAAGAACGTCTGGACCAGCCGTGAAGGCATGGAATACGCCTGGTTCAACAACGTCGAAACCAAGCCTGGGGTCGGTTACCCGAAAGAGTGGGAAAACCAGGACAAGTGGAAGGGCGGCTGGGTCCGCAATAGCAACGGCAGCATCAACCCGCGCATCGGCGGCAAGTTCCGGGTGCTGGCGAACATCTTCGCCAACCCCGATCTGCCGGGCCTTGACGATTACTACGAGCCGTTCGACTTCGATTACCAGCACCTGCATACCGCGCCTTTGGGCGAGCATCAGCCGACGGCGCGGCCGCGCTCGCTGGTGTCGGGCAAGCGCATGGAAAAGATCGAATGGGGTCCGAACTGGGAAGAGATTCTCGGCACCGAGTTCGCCAAGCGCCGCAACGACAAGAACTTCGACCAGATCCAGGCCGACATCTACGGAGAGTACGAAAACACCTTCATGATGTACCTGCCGCGCCTGTGCGAGCACTGCCTGAACCCGGCCTGTGCGGCATCGTGCCCGAGCGGGGCGATCTACAAGCGTGAGGAAGACGGCATTGTCCTGATCGACCAGGAGAAGTGCCGCGGCTGGCGCATGTGCATCAGTGGCTGCCCGTACAAGAAGATCTACTTCAACTGGAAAAGCGGCAAGTCCGAGAAGTGCATCTTCTGCTACCCACGGATCGAAGCCGGCATGCCTACGGTCTGTGCCGAAACCTGTGTCGGACGTATCCGTTACCTTGGTGTGCTGCTGTACGACGCCGACCGCATCAGCGAAGTGGCCAGCACTGCCAATGAGCATGACCTGTACGAGAAGCAGCTGGAGATTTTCCTCGATCCGCACGATCCGGCAGTGATTCGCCAGGCCCTGAAAGATGGCGTGCCGCAGTCGGTGATCGACGCCGCGCAACGCTCGCCGGTGTACAAGATGGCCGTTGACTGGAAGCTGGCGCTGCCGCTGCACCCTGAGTACCGCACGCTGCCGATGGTCTGGTACGTACCGCCACTGTCGCCGATCCAGAACGCAGCCGCTGCGGGCACCGTGGGCATGAACGGGGTGATCCCGGATGTCGACAGCCTGCGCATTCCGCTGCGCTACCTGGCCAACCTGCTCACCGCCGGCGACGAGAAACCGGTCAAGCGTGCGCTCAAACGCCTGCTGGCCATGCGCGCCTACAAACGTGCCGAACAGGTTGAAGGTGTACAGGACCTGCAGGTGTTGAAAGACGTGGGCTTGAGCGTGAACCAGGTCGAGGAGATGTACCGCTACCTGGCCATCGCCAACTACGAGGACCGCTACGTGGTGCCGAGCGCGCACCGTGAAGAGGCCATGAGCGACGCCTTCGCCGAACGTTCCGGGTGCGGCTTCAGTTTCGGCAGCGGCTGCAGCGGCAGCTCCGACACCAACATGTTCGGGGCGAAGAAGGCCAACCGCCGCGACATCCTCAAAACCGTACAGTTGTGGGAGGACTGAGCATGCGCATTCTCAAAGTGATTTCGCTGCTGCTCGATTACCCGACCGAGACCCTGGTCGCCGGCCGTGATGAACTGGAACAGGCGATCCTCCAGGCGCGGGAAATCAGCCCGCGCCAGCGCGGCGCGCTGTTCGAACTGCTGGAGCTGATCTGCAACAACGACCTGATGGATGGCCAGGAGCACTACGGTGCGCTGTTCGGCCGCGGCCGGGCGCTGTCGCTGCTGCTGTTCGAGCATGTGCATGGCGAGTCGCGCGACCGTGGCCAGGCCATGGTCGACATGCTCGCCCAGTATGAAGAGGCGGGCTTTGCCATCGGCGTCAAGGAGCTGCCGGATTACATCCCGCTGTACCTGGAATACCTCTCGACCCGCGACGACCTCGAGGCCCGCGAGGGCCTGGCCGATGTCGCGCACCTGCTGGCCTTGCTCGCCGCGCGTCTGGAGGAGCGCGAGAGCGCCTATGCCAGTTGTTTCCGTGCGCTGTTGCAGATCGCCGGTGCCGAACCGCACCAGGCCGTGGCCGACCTGCGTGAACAGGTCGCCGCCGAGCAGCGCGACGACTCCCTAGAAGCCCTGGACAAGATCTGGGAAGAGGAGGCGGTGGATTTTCTCAAGGCCGAGCAGCAAGAGCGTTGCAGCGCCATGCCAAGTGCGCCGGGCAAGGCCCGCGAAGAAAGCGCGGTACCGCTGCACTGGGTTGATTTTCAGCATCAAGGGCCTGCCAGCGCGCAGGCTACGGAGGTGGGCAATGTCTAAATGGAATCTGTTGGCGTTCGGGGTGTATCCCTATATTGCTCTGGCGGTCTGCCTGCTGGGCAGCTGGGCGCGTTTCGACCTGTCGCAGTACACCTGGAAGGCCAGCTCCAGCCAGATGCTTTCCGGGCGCGGCATGCGCGCGGCGAGCAACCTGTTTCACGTCGGCGTGCTGTTCGTCCTGGCCGGGCACTTTGTCGGCCTGCTGACCCCGGCTTCGGTCTATCACCATGTGATCAGCACTGAAAACAAGCAACTGCTGGCGATGGTCTCCGGCGGCTTTTTCGGCCTGCTGTGCCTGATCGGCTTGATCATGCTGATCCACCGGCGCCTGACCGATCCACGGGTTCGCGCCACCTCCAACACCTCGGACATCCTGATCCTGCTGGTGCTGTTGGCGCAGCTGGTGCTCGGTTTGCTGACCATTGTCGCCTCCACCGGACACATGGACGGCTCGGTAATGGTGATGCTCGCCGAGTGGGCGCAGAACACCGTGCTGTTGCGTCCGGTAGAGGCCGCGGCGGCGATTGCCCCGGTCAGCCTGGTGTACAAACTGCACGTGTTCCTGGGCCTGACCCTGTTCGTGCTGTTCCCCTTCACCCGCCTGGTGCACATCGTCAGCGCACCGGTCTGGTACCTGGGACGGCGCTATCAAATCGTTCGGCAGAAAATCTGAGGAGGTTGTCATGTCAAGCGGATGTGGATGTGGCGGTGGTAATGGCGGCGGTGGTTGCGCCTCTTCAACAGTCGTTGAACCCGAGCTGGCGGTAGAGGCGGTGGAAATCGCAGCGCCCGCGCAGTTGATTGCCAGCAGCGAACAGGAATGGCCGATCATCAGTGTCAATGAGGTGCCGATCAGCCCTCAGGCCATGGCCCAGGAGCTGCAATATCACCCGGCAGCGGACCGTGAGGAGGCAGTATTCATGGCCGCCCGCGCTCTGGTGATCCGCGAGCTGTTGCAACAGCGGATCGCCGAGCTGGGCCTGTCGCTGCAGGTCGGCGCGGGGGAGAACGAAGAGGAGGCGGCGACGCGTTTGCTGCTGGAGCGCGAGGTGCAGGTGCCCGAGTGTGACGAGGCCACCTGCCTGCGTTACTACGACAGCAACCGCGGGCGCTTTCACAGCGCGCCGCTGCTGGCGGTACGGCACATTCTGCTCGAATGTGCCCCGGACGATGCCGAGGCGCGCAGCCTGGCGCTGGTTCAGGCCGAGATCCTGCAGCAACGTCTGGTCCAGTTCCCCGAGCAATTTGCCGAGCTTGCGTTGAAGCACTCGGCTTGCCCGTCGAAAGCGCAGGGCGGGGAACTGGGGCAGATCAGCAAGGGCCAGACAGTGCCGGAGCTGGAACGGCAGCTGTTCACCCTGGCCCCGGGGCTGGCCGACAAACCGCTGGAAAGTCGCTATGGCTGGCATGTCATCAGCGTCGACCAACGCATCGAAGGCCAGCAATTGCCGTATGAGGCGGTCGCCACGGCGATCCGCACCCAGCTGCAACAGGGCGTGTGGCAGAAGGCGGTGGTTCAGTACCTGCAGACCCTGATCGGTGCTGCGGATATTCGCGGTATCCAGCTACAGGGCGCTGATTCGCCGCTGGTGCAGTAACCAGGTAAGCAAGGGGAATGTGATGAGCACGGTGATGCAGGATGGATTCGGGCGGCAGATCGATTATCTGCGTATGTCGGTGACCGATCGTTGTGATTTTCGCTGTGTGTACTGCATGGCCAAGAACATGACCTTCCTGCCGCGTCAGCAGGTACTCACCCTTGAGGAACTGCAGCGTCTGGCAACGCTGTTCGTCGGCCAGGGGGTGCGCAAGATCCGCCTGACCGGAGGGGAGCCGTTGATCCGTCCGGGGATTGTCGATCTGTGCCGTCACATTGCCGCCTTGCCGGGCTTGCGCGAACTGGTGATGACCAGCAATGGCTCGCAGTTGCAGCGCCTGGCCCGACCGCTGGTGGATGCCGGAGTCAAACGCATGAATATCAGCCTCGACAGCCTGGACAGCGAGCGCTTTCGCGCGATTACCCGCAACGGCGATCTCGCTCAAGTGCTGCGGGGAGTCGAAGCGGCAAGCACGGCCGGGTTCGAGCGGATCAAACTCAACTGTGTGGTGATGAAGGGGCGCAACTTCGATGAGGTGCTGCCTCTGGTGCAGTACGCCATCGATCTGGACATTGATATCACCTTCATTGAAGAAATGCCGCTGGGTGAAGTAGGGCGCTCGCGTGGCGAGTCGTTCTGTGCCAGTGACGAGGTGCGGGCGCTGATTGCCAGCCGCCATGCCTTGCTCGACAGCGCCGAGAACAGCGGCGGGCCGGCGCGTTATGTGCGCCTGGCGCAGCATCCGCAGACGCGTATCGGGTTTATTTCGCCCAACAGTCATAACTTCTGTGCCAGCTGTAACCGGGTACGGATGACCGTCGAAGGGCGTTTGCTGTTGTGCCTGGGGCAGGAGGACTCGCTGGATCTACGCGGGTTGTTGCGGCGTTATCCGCTGGATGACCAGCCGATTGTCAGTGCAGTGCAGCAGGCCTTGCGGGGTAAACCGCTACGGCATGATTTCGATGCCGGGGGAGAGGTGCAGATTCTGCGCTTCATGAATATGAGTGGAGGGTGATGTTGTCTGCACTGGCCTCATCGCCGGCAAGGCCGGCTCCCACAAGGTCCGGTTAATGCCAAGTTTTTGGGGCAGTCCAGACCTGTGGGAGCCGGCCTTGCCGGCGATGGGGTACCCCGCTTTATTTGAACAACCAACCTTGACATCAATCAATTTTCTCCCGTGCCTTTAGCCGTAACCTCCACTGCATATTGTGTTTTAAATTTCATAAACACCTATATGTAGTGTTTTGGGGGCAAGATGCACAGCACGCTGATCAGGGTAGGGCACAACCAGCTACACAAGCGCGACGGCAGTCTGGTCGCTTTCGATGCCGACAAGATCCGCCAGGCGTTGATCGCTGCCGGCAAGGCCACCGGGGAGTACGCCGAGGCTGAGGCGGAAGGGTTGCTGGCGGCGGTGCTGGCCCATCTGGAGGGCTATTCGCAGCTGCACGTCGAGCAGATCCAGGACCGGGTCGAGCGGGTGCTGATGGACGCCGGGCATTTCCTTTCGCTACGCGCCTATATCGTCTACCGCGAACAGCACGGGCGCTTGCGTCGCGACCGCAAGACCCTGGTCGAAGTGGCGACCTCGATGAACGAGTACCTCAACCGTGAAGACTGGCGGGTTCAGGCCAACGCCAACCAGGGGTACTCGCTCGGCGGGCTGGTGCTCAATGTCTCCGGCAAGGTCACCGCCAACTACTGGCTTGATGAGGTCTACAGCGAAGCGATTGGCCGCGCCCATCGCGAAGCCGACCTGCACGTGCATGACCTGGATATGCTCGCCGGCTACTGTGCCGGCTGGTCGCTGCGCACCTTGCTGCACGAAGGCCTCAATGGCGTACCCGGACGGGTCGAGGCCGGGCCGCCCAGACACCTGAGCAGCGCCCTGGGGCAGATGGTCAATTTCCTTGGCACGCTGCAGAACGAGTGGGCCGGGGCCCAGGCCTTCAGTTCCTTCGACACCTACCTGGCGCCCTATGTGCGCAAGGACCGGCTGCCCTACGAAGAGGTCCGCCAGGCCATCCAGGAGTTCATCTACAACCTCAACGTGCCGTCGCGCTGGGGCACGCAGACACCCTTTACCAACCTGACCTTCGATTGGGTCTGCCCGGAAGATCTGCGCGAACAGATTCCGGTGATCGGCGGTGAAGAAATGCCCTTCGCCTATGGTGAGCTGCAGGCCGAAATGGAGCTGCTCAACCGCGCCTACATCGAAGTGATGCAGGCCGGCGATGCCAAGGGCCGGGTGTTCACCTTTCCGATCCCGACCTACAACATCACCCACGATTTCCCCTGGGACAGCGACAACGCCGAGCGGCTGTTCGAGATGACCGCGCGCTACGGCCTGCCGTATTTCCAGAACTTCCTCAACTCCGACATGCTGCCCAACCAGGTGCGCTCGATGTGTTGCCGTCTGCAGCTGGATGTACGCGAACTGCTCAAGCGCGGTGGCGGTCTGTTTGGTTCGGCGGAGCAGACCGGCTCGCTCGGTGTGGTGACCATCAACTGCGCACGCCTGGGCTATCTGTTCAAAGGTGACAGCAGCGGTCTGCTGCAGCGCCTGGATACCTTGATGGAACTGGCCATGGAGAGTCTGGAGGTCAAGCGCAAGGTGATCCAGCACCACATGGACGCCGGTTTGTACCCCTACACCAAGCGCTACCTGGGCACCTTGCGCAATCACTTCTCCACCATTGGCGTTAACGGTCTGCACGAGATGCTGCGCAATTTCAGCGACGACCAGATGGGCCTGCACACCGAGCAGGGGCGGCGTTTTGCCTTGAACCTGCTGGACCATGTGCGTGCCACCCTGGTGCGCTTCCAGGAAGAAACCGGGCACCTCTACAACCTCGAGGCGACACCGGCTGAAGGCACCACGTACCGCTTCGCCAAGGAAGACCTCAAGCGCTATCCCGACATTCTCCAGGCTGGCTGCGCGCAGGCGCCGTACTACACCAACTCCTCGCAACTGCCGGTGGGCTACACCGACGATCCCTTCGAGGCGCTTGAGCTGCAGGACGAACTGCAGTGCAAGTACACCGGCGGCACGGTGCTGCACCTGTACATGGCCGAACGGATTTCTTCGGCCCAGGCCTGCAAGCAACTGGTGCGCAAGGCCTTGGGGCGCTTCCGCCTGCCTTACCTGACCATCACCCCGACCTTTTCCATCTGCCCGGTACACGGCTATCTGGATGGCGAACACGAATTCTGCCCGAAATGCGACGAAGCCCTGTTGCTGGCGCAGCAGGTCGGCACTGTTCACTGATTTCGAATTACCCAACCGCAAGGAGCTTCATCATGACTGCACTGCAAACCCTGCCTGTGGCACAACGCCAACGCTGCGAAGTCTGGACCCGGGTGATGGGCTATCACCGGCCGGTGTCGGCATTCAACCCAGGCAAACAGTCCGAGCACCGCGAGCGTCAACATTTCACTGAGGGTGCGGCAGCGGCCGGGCATCCATGAGTCGAGCGCTACGGGTCGGGGGCATGGTGCCCCTGACCACCCTCGACTACCCGGGCAAGCTGGCCTGCGTACTGTTTTGCCAGGGTTGCGCCTGGCGTTGCCGTTACTGCCACAATCCGCAATTGATCCCGCCGCGCGGCAGTCAGGAGCTCGAGTGGAGCCAGGTGCTGGCATTCCTTCAGCGTCGTCAGGGCCTGCTCGACGCGGTGGTGTTCAGCGGCGGCGAAGCGACCCTGCAGGACAGCCTGCCGGCGGCCATGGCCGAGGTCCGGCAGATGGGCTTTGCTGTTGGCCTGCACAGTGCCGGGATCAAACCCGAGGCGTTCGCCCGAGCGTTGCCGGGGGCCGATTGGGTCGGCTTCGACGTCAAGGCCCTGGCCGAGGAGTGTGCGCTGATTACTCGGGTAAAGGGCAGCGGGGTGGCCAACTGGCGCAGCCTGGAACTGTTGCTGGCCAGTGGCGTGGAGTATGAATGCCGTACTACGGTGCATTGGCATCTGATCGACCCTGAGCGCCTGCTGACGCTGGCTCGTCGCTTGAGCGAGCGTGGGGTAAAGCATTTCGTGGTACAGATGGTACGTACCACGCAGATGCTCGATGCGAGTTTGCCAAAGGTATCGATGCACACTGCGTTGCCGGCGCTGTGGGATGCGCTTGGCGATCTGTTTCCGGTGTTTGAGGTGCGCGGCTAGGCCGGGTGGCTGCAAGTTTTGAATTACCGATTTTCATCCGGGCATCAGGCGTTGGGCTGCATACGCCCCCTGCAGCCCATTTGTCGCACAGGTACCTGACATTTTTACCAGTTACCGGCGTTACGGTTTTTCTGCACACTGCCCCGCAACACACCTGCGCCGCGCTGTTCACCTTCCGGAGCTCCTCATGACCACACTCAGTGATTCCCGAGCAGACATTCATGTTGCTGAAGCCATAGTCGGCCTCAAAAACCTGATCCTCGATCCTGACGAGGTCCGCAACGGTACCATCGCCACCATCCCTCAGTACCCGGGCAAGGCCGAGGGCGATGTAATAACCTTCAGCTGGCTAGGCGGTGCTGGCCACAACTACATCTTCAGCTTCACTGTGAGTGCGTTCGGCAGCAGTATTCCGATTCCCATCTCTATCGCCTATGACCCGTACATCATTGGCAACCTCGATACCAGCGTATCGGTGAGCTACGAGGTCAAACGCACAAACGGCAGGACGGATACTTCACCGGCACTGGTGTTCCGGATTGCGCGCCAACTGGGGCAAAACCTGGTGGCGCCTACGGTGATAGAGGCGTCGCTCGGCGATACGCTTGATCCAATCAATGCGCAAACCGGCGCCACTGTGCGGGTTGCCTTTGTCGGTATGTTGCCAACCGATAGCCTGTCCGTAGGCTGGAGCATTGAAGGCAACCCGAATGCATACGAAACTGCCCCACAGAACGGCAGCCTTAGCGGTGTTGTCAATTTCCTCATCCCGGTCGCGGTGGTGGCGGCCAGCCAGGGCAAGCGGATCAGTGTGCGCTATTTCGTTGGCCGCGGGGGCAGGCCAGGCGTACCGTCCGCTCTATTGGAGTTATCGGTAAGGGCGCTTGGCCAGGAGCATTTGCCTGCGCCGGTGGTGCCCCAGGCCGGCGGCGGCACGCTGGACCTCACCGCTTTCACCGGTAATGCCAGCGTCACGGTTGCGGCCTGGCCGTTGATCGCCGTAGGGCAACGCTATTGGATCAGCGTGCAGGGCACACTGGATGACGGTACTCCGCGCATCTTTTACGTGGCGAGTGGCCAAGTGGTCAGCCAGGCTCAGGTGGGCGCCGGCTTGAGTCATCCGATACTACGCAGTGAACTGGAAAGGCTTGGTCACAATAGCACCCTGACAGTGACATGCAGCGTGACATTTGACGGCTCTGCAAATCTGGAGGATGCGCGGTTTTTTCCGACGTTATCTCTCTCGCTCAAGACGCTCCCAGTTCAGGATTTGGAGAACTTCACCTCGCTGCCCGATAGGATTTATGCCGGTAGCAGCGTCCAATTGCGATTCATGAGAGTCTTCGTTACCGGGGGTAGCGGCGCATATGCAGTTAGGAACAATTTTCCTCCGGAGCTTGGCACTTATGTATCAAGTTTGTGGGCAGCTGGCCTTGCCACTGTAAATCTCGAATTAACTCATGTGGCGTCAGCAGTGCAATTCCAGTTTTGGGGAAATGCAACGATCACTGCCAGGAACCAGTCAGGTGGAGTTATCTACTCCAGGCAGCACTCCCATATAATACGATGGTCGTGGCTGCCGATTTCAATAGACATACAAGGACAAAAAATCAAGACGATTGAAATACAGGCCTCGAGTCCTGCCACTCCAAGGGAGGGACTGTGTGCACAGTTCAGGGTCATCTATTAGACTGTTTCCCACAACTGAGTGCTAGCACTCAGTCGGCAAACACCTGCGCCGCCGGTGAGCAGGGCGCCTGTTTACCGTGCGCCAGATAGTCGGCTTGTCCGGTGCACGACATACTCCGATACCAGGCGGACAGAGCCTAGAGCCAACCCCAAAACTGCAACCACCAGCCATAGCCTACCGTGGCAATGGCTGCCAACAGGCAAGCGCTGGCGGCGCAGCGCCGGGATCGGGCAATGTCCTGACGTGCCAGCAGCTTCCAGCCCAACCAGGCGCTCCAGGCCATGGCTGCAATCAACAGCAAGGCTCTGGCCGGTTGAACCCACTCCAGCAACAAGCCTTCATAGCGCAGCAGCTTCACCGTGGTTGCCGACAGGCCGAGAAACAGCCCGGCGCCGCCCAGGGGTGTAAGCGCCAGGCTCAAGGCTCCATACAGATCAGGCTTGCCCGTCAGGCGTGCCGCCAGGCGCAATAAAACCAGCAGGCTGCCGCCCAGTAACAAGGCGCTGGCGCTCAGGTACAGGACGATACTGAAACCGTCCAGCCAGCTGAAGCTGTCATTGAGCTGCGGGTAATGGGTCAGCAGCCACCAGGGGGCGTTGTCGTGCAAGGGCCAGAGCACATCGTGCTCCACCAGCCACTGCGCCAAGTGCTGTTTGAGGGCGATGAACCAGGGGCTGACGGTCCACTGGAAGGCCCCCATGGCCAGACCGATGACGCCGAACAGCAGCAGGCGGCTATCCCAGGCTGATGGTGCGCGCGTGGCCGCCTGCAGGATCTCTGCGTTGCTGGAGCGGGCAATCAGTTGCACCGCGCCGCGTTGCCCGCTGCAGCGGCCGCAGGCGTGACAGTCGCTGGCGCCCTGCAGGCGACGGATGTCCAGCAGCGGTGCACAGTTAGGGGGTGGCAGGCGCGGTGCGGTGTTTGCTTTCCAGCGCTGTTCATCGACCTGGAAGTGTACCGGGGCGAGGCGCGCGAGCAGGGCAAAGACGCCGCTGACCGGGCACAGGTAGCGGCACCAGACCCGCTTGCCGCGGGCGAACAGCAAACCGATGGCAATCGCCGCCAGTGTCGAACCGCCGAGAATCAGCAGTGCCGCCTGGGCATAGTCGTAGACGCTGATCAGCTGGCCATAAAGGGTGGTCAGGCAGAACGCCAGGGTCGGCCAACCACCCCAGCGCATCCAGCGTGGCACGCCCATGCCCCGGCCATACTGGCTGGCCCATTCGCTCAGCGAGCCTTCCGGACACAGTACGCCGCACCAGAGCCGGCCGAACAGTACGATCGACAGCAACACGAACGGCCACCAAAGGCCCCAGAACAGGAACTGGGCGAACAGGGTCAGGTTGTCCAGCATCCGCGCCTGGCTGCCGGGCAACGGCAGCAATGCCGGTACTACCAGCAGCACGGCGTAGAACAGCACCACCGTCCACTGCAGGGTGCGAATCACCCCGGCATGGCGGCGCATGCCGTTACCCAAACGCTGCAATAGGCGATTGTGCACGCTCAGGCTGGACATGCGGCCCTACCTGTTTTGCGCTGCAGCAGCCAGCACCCGACGCTCAGCCAGTAGCCGCTGAGCACCAGCAGGGTCAGGGCGCTGGGGGTGGCGCGGTAACCGGCGAAGCCGGCGAGAAAGGCGCCCAGGCCCTGGCTGTCGCTGAGCACTGTGCTGCTGTCCCAGAGCGCATCGCCGACCAGGGTATAGGCCATTTCCGGTAAATCCATGGCCAGCAGTTGACCGCCGATTCGTTCGGTCGCGCTGACCAGCAAGGCTGCCGCGAGCAGCAGCAACAGCGCTTCACTCAGGCCAAAAAAATGTCGCCATGAAATGAACCGCCGGCTGCTGTGCAGCAGGGCAATGGTCAGGCCTGACAGCAGCAGCCCGGCGATGGCGCCGATGAAGAATTGCGCCAGCGCCAAGCCTTGCAGGCGAGCACCGGCGCCATAGAGAAAGACCACGGTTTCACTCCCTTCGCGGCTGACTGCAAGCATGGCCAGCAGCAACAATCCGACACCACCCTGGCGCGCGAGTTGCTGCTCGGCGTGGCGCCGCAGGTCGTCCTTGAGCGAGCGTGCGTGTCGGTGCATCCAGCCGACCATCTGCACCATCAGCATACTGGCCAGTAACGCCAGGGCGGCCTGGAACCATTCGCTGGCAGTGCCGCTCATGGCCTCGCCGGCAAACAGGATCAGCAGCGCCAGCATGGCCGAGAGCAGCAAGCCCAGGGCGACGCCGCTCCACAGATATTTCAGCAGTCGCTGGCCGCGAGCTTGCTGGCTGACCCAGGCCTGGAGAATGCCGATCACCAGCAGCGCTTCGACGCTTTCGCGCCAGACGATAAACAGTGCTTGATTCATCAAGACTCCCTGCACACCCACGGCTACTGCGCGAGGATGGCGCCCTCGGGCAGTTGCGGATTGAATTCGTCGAAGAACGGGTAGCGGCCGGGCCGGAGCGGGTGAATGACGACAAAGGTCGTCACGCCTGGCGACAGCACTTTCTCTACCCGCAAGGGCGTGCTTTCGAACTCTGCCGGGCCTTCGCCCTGATTCTTCAGAACGATCTTGAAGCGTTGCCCGGCGGGAACTTCCAGCACCGCAGGGGTGAAGTGCCCGTCACGCAGGATCAGTTCGTAGCTGGGTAGTGGCGCGGCGCTCAGGGGCGTGGCTGCACCGGCCAGAATCAACCAGGCCAGGCGCTGGTGGAGGCGGGCGTTCATTCAATAGCCGCCTTTCTTGCCAATCCCGGCGTAGACGAAGGTGTAGTGCAGTTCGCAACGCTCGAACCAGGGTTCTACCCCGGTTTCCTTGTCGGTGTGGCGTCCCAGCGAAGCATGACCGCCCGGAGGCAGGAGGGTGAAGGTCAGCTGGTATTTGCCCGGTCCCTGCAGTTTGACGTTATCGCCATAGTGCGGGCCGTCGTTGGCGACCATGGCATGGAAGTCACCGCTGATGGGCGTGTCGCTGTCTTGCTTTTGCAGGCTGAAGGCGACATTCAGGTAGGGCACGAAACTGCCTTCCTGAAAGCCCTGGCGATTGTCGGCGGTGGCGCGGATATCGGCTTCCAGGTGGATGTCCGAGTCGGCGGTTGGGCGCATCATGCCGGCCGGGGCCATTTCGATCGGCTGCAGGTACACCGCGCCGACCTCCAGCCCCGGGCACAGTTGCGGCTCGCCGATGGGGTATTCCTTGGCCAGTGCCGGCGGGGTGATCAGGAGCAAGGCGAGTGACAGCGAAAAGGGGGTACGCATGACGACTTCCTGGGTGCTGACGAGTGGGAGCCCGAGTCTAGGAAGATTCTGCGTGAATAATAATGATTATTATCAATTTTACCGGCGATCCGTCAGCGCCCTTGATCTGCATCAAGGGCAAAGCCGTAGCGAGGCAATAAGGTGGAAGCTCGCCCATAGCCTGCCTGGGGAATATCATGGCCAAGCCCTTTCCCGTCAGCCCGAAACACCCCGAACGTATCTGCTGGGGTTGCGACCGTTATTGCGCGGCGAATGCCCTGGCCTGCGGCAATGGCGCCGACCGGACCATGCATCCGGTAGAGGTGTTCGGTGAGGATTGGAACGTGCCGGGGGACTATGGTCTGGGGCTGCCTGACAGCCAGGATACCGCTCAGGAACAAGGGGCCGCATAACAGCAGCCCCGCGATTGATCCATGCAGTCAGAACAGGTGCTGACGCTTGTCCAGCTGCTGATCGACCAGCCACTTGCCATGCGCAAGCGACACGTGTTGGGCATTTTCCAGGTCGGCCAGAAAGGCCATCTTCAATGGCAGCGGTAGACGCCGGCTGGTGTGGCCTTCGGGATCTGTGATCAGACACCCGCCGGCAAACGGCGTAGGGATGCCGTCATGGGTTTCGACACTGGCGGTGATGGTGTAGTTGCGATGCACACATTGAAGGGTTTTCATCGTCCTGACCTCGCTGCTGGGGTATCGATGGCTCGCCGTTGTTGAAGCTCCTCGCTAAGGTGCTTTTTCGGGTATACCACAGCAGTGGCCCGGAGTGACCCGGGCCGACGAACGTATGCGATCGAGAAAGGCTGCTTAGAACTCGGTAGGCTGGATGATCTCAACCCAGTAATCGTCCGGATCCTTGATGAAGGCCAGGTGCTTCATCCGGCCGTCGCTCAGGCGCTTCTGGAAAGTCACGCCCAGTTGCTCAAAGCGCTCGCAGGCAGCGCGAATATCCGGCACCGAAATACAGATATGGCCAAAACCACGTGGGTCGGTGTTGCCGTTGTGGTAGGCAAAATCCGTGTCGTTTTCAGTGCCGTGGTTGTGGGTCAGTTCGAGGATGCCGGGGATCGATTTCATCCACTCGGTGCGCTTGGCGGCATCGGCCGGAATCTGCGCCTTGTCGACCAGGGCGAGGAAATACAGGCTGAATTCGGCTTCAGGGAAGTCGCGCTTTTCCACCAGGCTGAAACCCAGGACACGGGTGTAGAAGTCCAGCGACCTGGCAACGTCCTTGACCCGCAGCATGGTGTGGTTGAAGACAAAGTTCTGGGTCGCGGCATCCGGTTGCGCGGTGACACCAGGGAGGGTGTCGAGATGGTTCAGGCTCATGGGCACTCCGCTTGAAGAGGCTGGCAACAGCAATGCCAGCAAGACAGTCAGGGCCACATGATACGGAACTGAAACAATTGCGCAAACGAATTGCGCCCCGCCTGTGAAGGGCGGGGCGCAAGAATTAGAAGCCCGCCGAGGCGGGCGTATGGGGCGCTATTCCGTTAGCGATCTTCATCCTGATTGAGTGGATGTGAAAAAAGTGTGAAGAACACTTTCACGAACGCAACCAGCTGTCGACTGTTTTCGCCCCGTACTGTTCTTTCCAGGCTTTGAGACCACGGTGGTTGCCACCCTTGGTTTCGATCAGCTCGCCGGTGTGAGGGTTTTCATACACTTTGACCACCCGTGCGCGGCGGGTTTTCGGTGCGCTCACCGCACCTTTGGCCACAGCTTTGGGGTCGAGAATGGAAATGATATCGCGCAGATTCTTGCCATAGCTGCTCATCAGCTCAACAAGTTTGCGTTCGAACTCGATTTCGCGCTTGAGGCCGGCGTCCTTTTTCAGCGCCTCCAGTTGCGCCATCTGTTCTTGAAGCGCTTTTTCGGCAGCACGAAACTCTGCAAGTCTGGACACTGTCATCACTCCTTTATGTCTGCAGTGGCCCGGCACGCGTAAAAACGAGGAGTTACCTGAATAACGCAGCGAGCACTGGGTTGGGCACAACATCGCACTAATAAAGAGTGTAGTAGTCCCAGGGCGGCGGGTAAACATATGAAATTTAACTTTGCTGCAATGGAACTTTCTTACTTGCCCGCGCGTTAATACGAAACAACTAGTCGATTGCCTGGCAAGCGCCTTAGACCAAGGTCCAATGGCCCGGTCTAGAGCGGTTTGGAGATAATTCGCGGTCAGCCTCGAGCTTTATTGGCGCTGGATGCATTGCCGGTGCCTGGACGGCTGCCGGTTGTTTTTTGTCACTCTTTCGGATTGTGCTTCTGATGTTTGCCCCATACCCCCTCGCGCCCGGGCGCGGCCTTGCCGGCCTGCTCGCGATGTTCACTGCCGCTTCGACTCAGGCTGCCGGTTTTCTTGAAGACAGCAGTGCCAAAGTCGAAGCACGCAATGTCTATTTCAATCGCGATTTTCGTGACGGCCATGTCAGTTCCAGTCAGGGCGCTTCGAAACGCGAAGAATGGGCTCAGGGATTCATTCTCAATGTGCAGTCCGGTTATACCCAGGGCCCTGTAGGCTTTGGCGTCGATGCCTTGGGCATGCTCGGGATCAAGCTCGACTCCAGCCCGGCTGATAGCAACAGCGGCTTGATGCCGTCCAGCGGGCATGACCCGCGGGAGTCGGTGGACCAATATGCCAAACTGGGCCTGACCGCGAAAATGCGCTATTCGAAGACCGTGCTCAAGTACGGCTCGATGCTGCCGGACATGCCGCTGCTCAAATACAACGACGGCCGCCTGCTGCCGACGATGTTCCAGGGGGCGATGCTCACGTCCGAGGAAATCAATAACCTCAAGTTCAGCGTTGCCCGTCTGGACAAGTACACCGCGCGTGATTCCACCGATCGTCAGGACATTCGCGTGCACTGCAAGAACAAGCGCTATGCCTGCAATATCACCGCCGATCATTTCGACATGGCTGGCGTCGATTACAAGTTCAATGATCGGCTGAGCGCCCAATACCAGGTGGCCAAGCTGGAAAACATCTACCGTCAGCACTTCCTCGGTGTGGTAGCCAGCCAGCCGCTGAGCGTCGGCAGCCTGTCGGCCGACCTGCGCCTGATCAAGAGCGATGACATCGGCAACGCCCGTGCCGGCGATATCGACCACCGCGCGTTCAGCGGCATGCTCGGCTACAGCCTGGGCGGGCACAAGGTCAGCGCCGGCTGGCAGCGCATGTATGGCGAAAACTCCATGCCGTACCTCGATGGCAGCAATCCGTACCTGGTCAACTATGCCCAGGTCAACGACTTCGCCGCCGCCCAGGAGCGCTCCTGGCAGCTGCGCTACGACTACGACTTCAAGGCCCTCGGCGTGCCGGGCTTGAGTTTCTTCACCCGCTATATCAACGGTGACCATATCAAGGTCCCCGGCAGCCTGGCCGAGGGCAAGGAATGGGAGCGCGACAGCGAGCTCAAGTACCAGGTCCAGAGCGGCACTTTCAAGGACGTCAGCGTGCGTCTGCGTAACTCCACCTACCGCAGCAACTACGAAAAGTGGGCGCGGGACATGGACGAAACACGGGTAATCGTCAGCTACAACTTCTCGATCTGGTAAGCAGCGCATTGCCACTGCCCCTCGGCCGGCCGACAATGGCGGCTGGCCGAGCCATGGAATGAACTGCAATGAAACAGCTGTTGTTGATCGGTATCGGGCCGGGCAATCCGCGCCAGATCACCCTTGAGGCCGTCGATGCGCTGAACCGTGCCCAGGTGTTCTTCGTCCTCGACAAAGGCGCGGTCAAGGATGAGCTGCTGCAGCTGCGCAAGGATATTCTCGAACGCTATATCCAGCAGCCGGGCTATCGCCTGGTGCAGGTCGAGGATCCGCAGCGTGAGGGTGCTGCCAGCGACTACGTCGGTGCGGTGCATGACTGGCACCACAAGCGCGCCACGCTCTATGCCCGCTTGATCGAAAGCGAACTGGCCGAGGGCGAGTGCGGCGCCTTTCTGCTCTGGGGCGAGCCGACCCTGTATGACAGCACCTTGCGTATCCTCGATCTGGTGCAGGCCGCAGGTGTCGGCATCGAGCTAGAAGTCATTCCCGGTATCAGCAGCGTACAGGCCCTGGCTGCCCGCCACCGGATTCCCTTGAACCGTATTGGCGAGCCACTGACCGTCCTGCCAGGCCGGCGCCTGGCCGAGCAGTCACGGATCGACAACCTGGTGGTGATGCTCGACGGTCAATGCGCGTTCGCCGCGCTCGACGACCCCGAGCTGCTGATTTACTGGGGCGCCTACCTCGGTACCGATGACGAGATCCTCATCGCCGGGCCGTTGCAGGCAGTGCGCCAACAGATTCTTCAGCAGCGCGAGCAGGCCCGTGCGCGCAAGGGCTGGATCATGGACACGTATCTGCTGCGCCGGCCGCTGTAGCCAGGCGGTTCTTCACTTCGATCCATTGCGCCATGTACTGCGTGCTCTTGTGCTGGTGGTGACGCAGCATGGCCCCGGTGAAGTTGAACAAGCGGTGCTGGTCCAGGTCGCCCAGCGCGTACTCGATGCGCTCGACCAGCGCGCTGCTGTGCTGGCGCCGGTCATAGCGCGCGGCAAGCAGCTGCAGTCCCTGTTGTTGTGCTTGCTGCCAGCGTGCCGGGTCGTTGTACAGCTGCACCGCAGCTTCGGCCAGCGCTTCGCCGGTGCTGGCCACCGCGCCTGGCCAGGGCAGGGCGCCGTGCATGGCTTCGGCGCCGATTGGCGTGGTCACGCTGGGGGTGCCGCAGAGCATGGCGTCGGTCAGTTTGCCCTTGATCCCGGCGCCGAAACGCAGCGGTGCCAGGCAGATTCGCGCATTGCTCATCACCTCCAGGGCATCTTCGGCCCAGTTCATGATGTGGAAGCCTTCGGCAGGCTTGTGCAGCGCCGTGGCCTTCGGTGGCGTGTAGGCGCCGTAGATGTGCAACTGCGCCTGGGGCAGGCGGCGGCGGATGATCGGCCACAGCGTATTCTTCATCCACAGCACGGCATCCCAGTTCGGGGCGTGGCGGAAGTTGCCGATGCTGAGGAAGTGCGCGCGCTCGTCGTAAGGCTTGAACGCTGCGCCGGGCACATCGACCATCAGCGGGCACCAGTGCAGCAGGTGTTCGGGCACGCCGAAGCCGTTGATCAGCAGGTCGATCTCGACGTCCGAGACCATCAGGCTCAGGTCGCTGCGGTAGATGGCGGCCAGTTCGCGCAGGGTCTGGTCGGCCGTGGCCATCTGCCGATACAGCTCGGGGCCGGAGGTGGCGAACAGCGCGCGGAAATCATTGGGGTCCAGCCCTTCGATCAGGCGGCGGCGCAGCAGTTGCTGACGGGCGTCGCGCAGGCTTTGCAGGTCCGAGGTTTCCAGTACGCGCAAGGCGTCGGGGCAGTGTTTTTCCACGCGCCAGCCGAATTGCTCTTCCATCATGAAGCGGTCGAACAGCACCACATCCGGGGCCAGTTCACTGACGAACTGGTCGAAACTGCTGTCGTTGAGGGTGATGGCCTGCTCGGCAATGCCCAGCTCGGCAAGATCCGCCTTGTGCTCCCCGATCGTCGCCGGGCTGCTGAAGGTTACGCGCCAGCCACGTTGTACGAAGCTCTCGAGGATCTGCATCATGTGCCCGCCGGCGGCCGAAGAGCGCGGTTCGGGCCAGACGTAACCGATGACCAGGACGTTGAGGGCGGGCTTGAGCATGAGGGGAAGAGGCCTTGTAAAAAGTGCCTATTCTACAGGGTGGGAGCGGGCTTGCCCCGCGATTTGTGTTGTGCCAGTTACATTGAATCGCGGGGCAAGTCGGGTCGCCGCACCGCCGCTCCCACCGACAGGATGCTTTGCACCTTGTCGCGCAACTGATCGATGCTGAACGGTTTGCCGATCAGGTGCATACCCTCTGGCACGTCGATGTTGTCACCAAAGCCACTGGCGAACAGGATCGGTAGCAACGGCCTTGCCTCTTGCGCCTTGACCGCCAGCGCCTTGCCGTCCATGTCCGGCAGGCCGATATCGGTCATCATCAGCGCCAGCGCCTGTTCAGGATCCTCGAGGATCTTCAGGGCGTTCTCAGCGTCCTGGGCCTCGACGACCGAATAGCCCAGCGCTTCCAGCACCTCGACGATCAGCATGCGTACGATCGCGTCATCTTCGACAACCAGAAGGGCGGGGGCAGATGAGGGCATGGCAAGGGTCCTGTACTAATGTCTGTTCATACTCTGTAAGCCAGGTGTGGCCTGAAGTTCCGCGCTTGCTTTGCAGGATAGCGATGTGCACACCCGCAGGGAACGATTGACGCCTGTTGACCTCAAATGCTGGCTAAATGCCCTGCCAGGACCGGCAAAGCTGTTTAGACTCATGGCAAGAAGGCCGCAGGGATCGCCTTCGCAGTGGAAAATAGAACAATTACTCGAAAATCCGCCACACTTCTTTTGTTTGATTCACTTGCTCGGATGTATGTGATGATTCAACCAGCCTCGATAGATCAGCAAAGCTTTCGCAAGTTGCTGAGCCGCAACATCGGCCTGCCTCTGGGCGTCGGCCTGCTCAGCGCTGTCGTGTTCATCGCCATGATCAATTACCTGTTGTCGGCCATTCAGTGGGTGGAACATACCGACCGGGTGATCAACAACGCCAACGAGGCGGTCAAGCTGTCGATCGATATGGAAACCGGCATGCGCGGCTTCCTGATCACCGCTGACGAGCGCTTTCTCGAACCTTACGAGGTGGCCAAGCCACAAGTGCTGTCCGGCCTGATGAGCCTGCAGACGATGGTGACCGACAATCCGCAGCAGGTCGACCGGCTGGAGCGCTTGATGGCGCTGCAGCAAGAGTGGAATACCTTTGCCAGCCAGGTGATCGGTCTGCGCCGTCAGGACAGTGACTACCAGGAACCGATCCGGGCCGGACGCGGCAAGCGCATCACCGACGAGATCCGTAAGGAATTCGCTACCTTCATCGGCATGGAGCAACAGCTGCGGGTGGCCCGTAACGAGCAGGTCAGCACCCTGACGCGGGTGGCGATTTCCGTGTACCTGGTGTTCATCATCCTGCTCAGTGCTTTGTTGGCGTTCCTCGGGCGCCGCGATCTGCTGGCGTTGTCCTCCAGCTACACCAGCAACCTGCAAGCCCAGCAACGTTCGACCCAGCGCCTGGAACAGCAAGCCTGGTTACGCAGCGGGCAGACGCAACTGGCCGGGCAGGTGCTCGGGCAACTGACGCTGCCGATGCTGGGCACCAATATCCTGCGCTTTTTCGCCACTTACCTGGGCAGTGTGGTGGCGGCGCTTTACGTGCGTGATGACCAGGGTGGTCTGCGGCGGGTGGCAAGCTACGGCTTTTCTGCCGAGCAGGAAGCCCGTGAACAGCTGATCGGCCATCAGCAAGGCCTGCTCGCCCAAGCGGTGAGCCAGGGGCGCCTGCTGCGCCTTGATGACGTGCCGGAGGACTACTTCAAGGTCAACTCCGGCCTGGGTGAAGGCTTGCCGCGCAGTGTGCTGGTGGTGCCGGCCAGCAACGACGGGCAGATCAACGGGGTGGTCGAGCTGGGTTTCCTGCGGCCGCTGACTGATCGCGATATCGAGCTGCTCGAGCTGGTCGCTGACAACCTCGGCACTTCGATTGAAAGTGCCCGCTATCGTCAACGTCTGCAGGATGTGCTGGCCGAAACCCAGCAGCTCAACGAAGAGTTGCAGGTGCAGCAGGAAGAGCTGAAATCCGCCAACGAGGAGCTCGAAGAACAGTCGCGGGTGCTCAAGGAGTCCCAGGCTCATCTGGAAACCCAGCAAGCCGAGCTGGAACAGACCAATGAGCAACTGGCCGAACGCACCCAGGCCCTGGCTGAGCAGCGCGATGCGCTGAACCGCAAGAACAGCGAATTGAACCAGGCCCAGGCCGAACTGCAGGCCCGTGCAGAAGATTTGCAGCGCTCCAGCAAGTACAAGTCAGAATTCCTTGCCAACATGTCTCACGAGCTGCGTACACCGCTGAACAGCTCGCTGATCCTGGCTAAATTGCTGGCGGAGAACGCTCAGGAGAATCTCAGCGAAGAGCAGGTCAAGTTTGCCGAGTCGATCTACTCGGCAGGCAACGACCTGCTCAACCTGATCAACGACATTCTCGACATCGCCAAGGTCGAAGCCGGCAAGCTTGAAGTACGCCCGGAGGCCACCCAGCTGGCGCGTCTGACCGAAGGTCTGCAATCGCTGTTCGAACCGCTGGCCAGCGACAAGCAGCTGAGCTTTAGCGTGGTCATCGAACCCGAGGTGCCGAGCACCTTGTACACCGACCGCCAGCGCCTGGAGCAGATCCTCAAGAACCTGCTGTCCAATGCCGTGAAATTCACCGAGAAAGGTCAGGTCAACCTCACCGTCAGCCTGCAGCCGGGTACCGGCATTGTGTTCGCTGTGCGCGACAGCGGTATCGGCATCGCTGCCGACCAGCAACAGCGTATTTTCGAAGCCTTTCACCAGGCCGATGGCACCAGCAATCGACGTTATGGTGGCACTGGTCTGGGCTTGTCGATCTCCCGCGATCTGGCGCAATTGCTCGGAGGGCAGATCAGTGTCGACAGCAGCCTGGGCAAGGGCAGTGTGTTCAGCCTGATCCTGCCGGAACGCTATGAACCGGTCGACAGCCAAGGGCCGGCACTGATCGTCAATCAGCCCCTGGCCACAGTCGTTGAAGCAGAGCCCGAGGCGCCGGTCGACGCTGTCATGGCTTCCCGCCGCACGCCGGCGTTTGCCGATGACCGGGCGCTGGCACCGTTCAGCAACCGCTGCATTCTGGTGATCGAGGACGAGCCGAATTTCGCCCGCATTCTCTTTGATCTTGCCCACGAGCTGGGTTACAGCTGCCTGGTGGCCCAGGCCGCCGACGAAGGTTTCGAGCTGGCCGCAGAGTTCATTCCCGACGCCATCCTGCTCGACATGCGCCTGCCGGATCACTCCGGCCTGACCGTGCTGCAACGGCTCAAGGAGCAGGCCGGCACCCGCCACATTCCGGTGCATATCATTTCTGTCGAAGACCGGGTGGAGGCGGCCATGCACATGGGCGCCGTCGGCTATGCGGTGAAACCCACCAGCCGTGAAGAACTCAAGGCCGTGTTCGCGCGCCTGGAAGCCAAGCTGACCCAGAAGCTCAAGCACATTCTGCTGGTCGAAGACGATGATCTGCAGCGCGAGAGCATTGCCCGGCTGATTGGCGACGATGACATCGAGATCACCGCTGTCGGCCTGGCCCAGGAAGCCCTGGACCTGCTGCGCGAGAACGTCTACGACTGCATGATCATCGACCTGAAACTGCCGGACATGCTTGGCAACGAGCTGCTCAAGCGCATGTCGTCCGAAGATATCCGCGCCTTCCCGCCGGTGATCATCTATACCGGGCGCAACCTGACCCGCGATGAAGAGGCCGATCTGCTCAAGTACTCGCGCTCGATCATCATCAAGGGGGCGCGCTCGCCGGAGCGTCTGCTGGATGAAGTGACACTGTTTCTGCACAAAGTCGAGTCGACGCTGTCTCATGAACGTCAGCGCATGCTCAAGACCGCACGCAGTCGCGACAAGGTCTTCGAAGGGCGCAAACTGCTCCTGGTCGACGATGATGTACGGAACATTTTCGCCCTGACCAGCGCACTCGAGCACAAAGGCGCGATCGTCGAAATCGCCCGCAATGGCCGCGAGGCCATCGAGCGGCTGGAACAGAATGTCGATATCGACCTGGTGCTGATGGACGTGATGATGCCGGAGATGGATGGCTACGAAGCCACCCGGCTGATCCGCCAGCAACCGCGCTGGCGCAAACTGCCGATCATCGCGGTGACGGCCAAGGCCATGAAGGATGACCAGCAGCGTTGCCTGCAGGCCGGCGCCAATGATTACCTGGCCAAGCCCATCGACCTTGACCGTCTGTTCTCGCTGATCCGTGTCTGGCTGCCGCAACTGGAGCGAATTTGACCATCGAGCGTAATACCGACATCGAAATACGGCTGTTGATCGAGGCGATCTACCTCAAGTACAGCTATGACTTTCGTGATTACTCCGGTGCTTCGATCAAGCGCCGGATCCTGCATGCCGTGCGCCAGTTCGAGTGCAACACGGTCTCGGCGCTGCAGGAGCGGGTGCTGCACGATCCGGGCATGTTCATGCAGTTGCTGCAGTTCCTGACCATCCCGGTCAGCGAGATGTTTCGCGACCCGGAGCACTTTCTGGCGCTGCGCCGGGAGGTGGTGCCGCTGCTGCGTACCTGGCCGTCGCTGAAGGTCTGGGTTGCTGGCTGCAGCACCGGCGAGGAGGTCTACTCGCTGGCCATCCTGCTGCGCGAAGAGGGCTTGCTGGAACGTACCATCATCTATGCCACCGACATCAACCCCAGTTCCCTGGACAAGGCCAAACAGGGCATCTACTCGATGCAGAACATGCGCGGGTATGCCGAGAACTATCGCAAAGCCGGGGGGCAGCGCGATTTCAGCGAGTACTACACCTGCGCCTATGGCAACGCCATTGTCGACAGCAGCCTGCGCGACAACGTGACCTTCGCCGACCACAGCCTGGCCACCGACAGCGTGTTTTCCGAAACCCAGCTGATCTCCTGCCGCAATGTGCTGATCTACTTCAACAAGACCTTGCAGGATCGTGCGTTCGGGCTGTTTCACGAATCGCTTTGTCACCGCGGCTTCCTGGTCCTGGGCAGCAAGGAGACCCTGGATTTTTCCGCCTATGCCGGGCAGTTCCAGGCCATGGCCAAACCAGAACGGATCTACCGTAAATCATGAACGGCATTCAGGCGATCACCCTGGGCGCCTCGGCCGGTGGCGTCAGTGCCTTGCTCAACCTGTTTCATGCCTTGCCGCTGGATTTCCGGATTCCGCTGGTGTGTGTGCTGCACTTGCCGGATGACCGTCACAGCCAGCTGGCCGAGGTATTCAGCCGTAGATTGGGGCGCCCGGTGACGGAGGCACGGGACAAACAGGAGGTAGCCCCCGGGATGATCTATTTCGCCGGGCCCGGTTATCACCTGTCGGTGGAGCGCGACCGCAGCTTTTCCTTGAGCCAGGAGGAGCGGGTGTATTTCTCCCGGCCTTCAATCGACATCCTGTTCGCATCCGCCGCCGACGCCTATGGCCCGGCGTTGCTCGGTGTGCTGTTGACCGGGGCCAACGAAGACGGTGCCCATGGCCTGGCGCAGATCAAGCAGTCAGGCGGCTACACCATCGTTCAGGACCCGCGCGAGGCGCAGGTCGCCACCATGCCGAACGCGGCGCTGGCCCTGCACCACCCAGACTACATACTGCCGTTGCACGGCATCGGGCAATTGCTCGCCAAGCTGGAATTCACTGAATGCTAAGCCACATCCAAGCCAAACTGCTGATCGTCGACGACCTGCCGGAAAACCTGCTGGCACTGCAGGCGCTGGTCAAGGGTAGCGACCGTGAGGTGTATCAGGCACAGTCCGCCGACCAGGCGCTGTCGCTGCTGCTTGAACATGAGTTCGCCCTGGCCATTCTCGATGTGCAGATGCCGGGCATGAACGGTTTCGAGCTGGCCGAGCTGATGCGCGGCACGGAGAAGACCAAGAACATCCCGATCGTCTTTGTCAGCGCTGCCGGGCGTGAGATGAACTACGCCTTCAAAGGCTATGAAAGTGGTGCGGTAGACTTTTTGCACAAGCCGCTGGACAACCAGGCGGTGAAAAGCAAAGTGGCGGTGTTTGTCGACCTGTTCCGCCAGCGCAAGGCCCTCGATCAGCAACTGCAGGCGCTGGAGCGCAGCCGAGAGGAACAGGAGCAGCTGCTGACCCAGCTACAGGTCACCCGTCGTGAGCTGGAACATGCGGTGCGCATGCGCGACGATTTCATGTCGATTGTCTCCCATGAGGTGCGCACGCCGCTCAACGGCCTGATCCTGGAAACCCAGCTGCGCAAGTTGCATCTGGCCCAGGACAACGCTGATGCCTTCACCCTGGACAAGATGCGCGCCATGGTCGAGCGCGATGAGCGTCAGATCAACAGCCTGATCCGTCTGATCGAAGACATGCTCGATGTGTCGCGGATCCGTACCGGCAAGCTGTCGATCCGTCCCAGTCAGTTCGACCTGACGCAGCTGGTCGCTGGGCTGGTCGAGAACTTCGCCGCCCAGGCTGCGGCGGCGGGCTCGCTGATCGAGTTCAAGGCCGAGGCGCCATTGATGGGGGTGTGGGATGAGTTTCGTATTGAGCAGGTGGTGGCCAATCTGCTGACCAATGCGCTGCGTTACGGGGCCAGGCATCCGGTCCGGGTGCGTGCCTTTGAGCAACAGGGGTTGGCGTGTATCGAGGTTCGCGATCAGGGCATTGGTATCAGTGCGCAGAATCAGCAACGCATTTTTCAGCAATTCGAGCGGGTGGTTTCGAGTCCGGGGAATGGAGGGCTGGGGCTGGGGTTGTACATCTCGGAACAGATTGTCCTGGCCCATGGCGGCAGCATTGATGTGGAGAGTGTCGAGGGGCAGGGGGCGACGTTTACGGTGCGTCTGCCACTGTAACCACCCTGTGGGGCCCATCGCCGGCAAGGCCGGCTCCCACAGCCTTCTAAGGCACCACCAGTCCTGTGGGAGCTGGCCTTGCCAGCGATACAGACAACGCCGATCAGACTTACACCATGGTATTAAGGCTTTCGCCGCGCAAGGTCCGTTCGATCCCGCCCATCAACATGCTCTCCATCAGCGCCAGGCCTTGGGCCTGAGGCAGCTGCGAGGCCTGCAGCCAGCTGGGCAGGCAGTTGAGCAGGTTGGCAATCACATGGGCAGTAGCAGCCAGGGCCTGGCCGCGCAGGGTCGACTTGGGCACGATCAGGCGCAGCAGCGACGCTTCGTACTGTTGGCGCAATTGACCGATTCGCACCTGCTGGTCCGGGGTCAGGCAGCAGAGATCGCGTTTGGCCAGACGGAACTGCAACGGGCGCTCGGCATGCAGCGCCCAGTGTGCGGCAATCACTTCGGTCAGGGTTTGCTGGTGAACGCGACGGCCCTGGTTGAGGGTGGCAAGCAGTTCTTCGTAGACCTCTTCGATCAGGTCGTACAACAGGTCCTGCTTGCTGGGGAAGTGGTGATACAAAGCCCCTGCCGTCAAACCCAGATGGCTGGCCAGCTCGCGCATGCTGACCTGGCCAAAGCCCTTTTCGGCAAACAGCGCCAGGGCCCTGTCACGCCGCTCTTCAAAGCTCGCACAACGCAAAGCGGCGTCCATCGGGTCGCTCCTCAGTAGGTGAAGAAACCGCGACCGCTCTTGCGACCCAGGTAGCCGGCGGCAACCATTTCCTTGAGCAGGGGGGCAGGGCGGTATTTGCTGTCGTTATAGCCTTCGTGGAAGGCCTCCATGATGGCCAGCAGGGTGTCCAGGCCGATCAGGTCGGCCAGGGCCAGCGGGCCGATCGGCTGGTTGCAGCCAAGGCGCATGCCGGTGTCGATGTCTTCGGCACTGGCCAGGCCTTCCTGGAACACGAAGATCGCTTCGTTGATCATCGGCACCAGGATACGATTGACCACAAAGCCCGGGCGGTTGCCGGCGCTGATCGGCGTTTTGCCAACCTGCTCGGTCAGGGCCAGGGCCTTGGCGTAGGTGGCATCGCTGGTTTGCAGGCCGCGAATGATTTCGACCAGGGCCATCATCGGCACCGGGTTGAAGAAGTGCACGCCAATAAAGCGCTCAGGCTGGCTGACCGCCGCACCCAATTGTGTGATCGACAGCGACGAGGTGTTGGTGGCGATCACGCAGTCGCTGCTGACGCTGGCAGCGATCTGCTGGAGGATGCGCAGTTTGAGCTCGAGGTTTTCGGTGGCGGCCTCGATCACCAGCTGCGCCTGTTGCAGCTGGGCGTAGTCGGTGCTGGTGCGGATGCGCGCCACCGCGGCTTCGGCAGTTTCGGCGGTCAGGGTCTGTTTGCTGACCTGACGCTCCAGGTTCTTGCGCAAGGTGGCCAGGCCGCGCTCCAGCGCGGCGTCGGACACATCGATCAGGGTGACCTGGTAACCGGCCACTGCACACACCTGGGCAATGCCGTTGCCCATGGTACCTGCGCCGATTACGGCAATGTTTTGAATACTCACCTTGAAAACTCCTGGGTTCAGACGCGCTCGAAGACCACGGCGATGCCTTGGCCGCCGCCGATGCACATGGTCGCCAGTGCGTAGCGGCCTTCAATACGCTGCAGCTCGTGGATGGCCTTGGTGGCGATGATTGCGCCGGTAGCACCGACCGGGTGGCCGAGGGAAATACCCGAACCGTTGGGGTTGACCTTCTCCGGATCAAAGCCCAGTTCAGCAGCGACGGCGCAGGCCTGGGCGGCGAAGGCTTCGTTGGACTCGATGACGTCCAGGTCGGCGACCGTCAGGCCAGCCTTTTCCAGAGCCTTGCGGGTGGCCGGGACCGGGCCCAGACCCATCAGCTCAGGCTCGACGCCCGCATGGGCGTAGGCCACCAGGCGTGCCAACGGCTTGAGGCCATGACGTTTGACGAAGTCACCGGTGGCCAGCACCAGAGCGCCAGCGCCATCGTTCAAACCGCTGGCATTGCCGGCGGTGACGCTGCCGTCTTTCTTGAAGGCGGGTTTCATACCGGCCAGTTGCTCGATGGTGGCTGCGCCACGCACGTGCTCGTCGATTTCAAAGCGCACGGTGCCTTTGCGGCCAGGAATATCGATTGGCACGATCTGGCTGTTGAAACGGCCTTCAGCAATCGCGCGGGCGGCGCGCTGCTGGCTGACCAGGGCCAGTTCGTCCTGCATCTGACGGGTGATGCCATTGCGCTCGGCAACGTTTTCGGCGGTGATGCCCATGTGGAAACCGGCGAACGGGTCGTGCAGGGCGCCGAGCATGTAGTCCACGCCTTGCAGGTCACCCATGCGCGCACCCCAGCGGGCTTGCGGCAGCAGGTAAGGGCCACGGCTCATGGATTCGGCACCGGCGGCAACGACCGCTTCGGCGTCGCCCAGCAACAGGCTCTGGGCGGCGGAAACAATGGCCTGCAGGCCCGAACCGCAGAGGCGGTTGACGTTGAAGGCAGGGGTTTCCTTGGGGATACCGGCATTCATGGCGGCCACACGCGACAGGTAGGCATCGCGGGCTTCGGTGGGAATCACGTTACCCATGACCACATGGCCGATCTGCTCAGGCGCCACACCGGCGCGCTCGATGGCGGCGCGGGTCACTGCCGTGGCCAGGTCAGCCAGAGGCAGGTCTTTGAGGGTGCCGCCAAACGTGCCGATGGCCGAACGGACGGCGCTGATTACGTAGATTTCCGGGGTGTTCATGATCGACTCCAGTATGCGAAAGCATGGCGGGGCGGGGGCAGGCTCTGAGAGAATGCACGCCAAGCCAGTTCAGGTTGTCATCGAGTCTAGGCAAAGCCTTTCGCCGGGCCTATGCCATAACTGTTCACTGAATCTGGTATTTTTTGCCATACCTTGCGGAATCCGCCATGCGGGAAAACGATACAGTCGCGGTTTACTTCGTCCACAGCATGTTGCACGCCCTGCGCGACCAGCCGCAGCGGGCGCAGGCTTTGTTGCGCGAGGCCGGTATCGATCCGGCGGTGCTCGAGTCTGTCGGGGCCCGGGTGCCGGCCACGGCCTTTACCCGGCTCTGGTTGATCCTGATCCAGGACCTGGACGACGAATTCTTCAATCTCGACAGCCATGGCATGCCGACCGGCAGTTTTGCCCTGATCTGCCGTGGCCTGATTCAGGAACCTACCCTGGAAAAAGCCCTGCGCCAGTGCCTGAGCTATTTCGGTCTGTTCTTGCGTGACATTCATGCCAGCTTGTCGATCAAGGGCGCGCGTGCGGTGATCAGCGTGCAGTCACGTATCGAAGATCCAGTGACCCGGGTGTATGCCGACGAGACTTTTCTGGCCTTGGTGATCAGCCTGTTGTGCTGGCTGGGCGGGCAACGCCTGGTCATCGATCGCACCGCGCTGACGGATATGCGTCCGGCGCAGGACGATGATCCGCTGCTCTGGGGCCCCAACCTGCAGTTGGGGGCGGGCGTGAGCGAGATTGAATTTGCCGCTGATTATCTGCGTTTGCCGGTGATCCAGGACCTCGCCGGGCTCAAGACGTTTCTGCGCAGTGCCCCGCAATGGCTGGTGATTCGCTATCGCAACCACAGCGGCCAGGTGGCCCAGGTATACCGCTACTTGCGTGAGCGTGATCAGGGCCAATGGCCAACGCTGGTGGCCATGGCCAAGCGCCAGGGCCTGAGTGCCAGCAGTTTCCGCCGGCAGCTGGAACGTGAAGGCCGCTCGTTCCAGCAAATCAAGGATGAAGTTCGCCGCGCCACGGCCTTTGAATGCCTGCGCGAAACTGACATGAGCATTGCCGAAATCGCTGAACGCACCGGGTTCCAGGAACCCAGCGCGTTCCACCGCGCGTTCAAGAAGTGGACCGGCGAAAGTCCGGGTGGCTATCGGTTACGCATGGCTACCCGGCGTTAGCAGGTCGTCCAGCAATGCGCGCAGATGATCCTGTCCGGCCTGGTTCAGGGCGAAGACCGGCCGCCGCGGCTCGCCTACTGGCAAGCCGCGCATGGCCAGGCCGGCTTTGACCGTAGCAGGCAGGCCTGCCTTGAGGATGAAGTCGAGCAACGGCAACTGACGGTAGAACACCGCCTTGGCGGTTTTCAGGTCGTTGCAGACGATGGCCTTGTACAGGGCCTGGTTGAGTTCGGGAATCAGGTTCGCCGCCGCGGTGCACCAGCCGCTGGCACCGGCGATGAACGCTTCCAGAGCCAGCGGGTTGCAACCGTTATAGAACGGCACCTTGCCTTCACCGAGCAGTTGCAGTTTGTGCATACGTTGAATGTCGCCGGTGCTCTCCTTGACCATGGTGACATTTTCAACCTCGCGCACGATGCGCAGGATCAGCTCCACCGACATGTCGGTGCCGCTGGTGGCGGGGTTGTTGTAGAGCATGATCGGCACGTCGATGCTGGCGCCGATAGCACGGTAGTGCTCGAAGATTTCTGCTTCGCTGAGTTTCCAGTAAGCCGTTGGCAAGACCATCACCGCATCGGCACCATGGGCCTGGGCAAAGCGTGCACGGCGGATGGCGCCGGCAGTGGTCAGGTCCGAGACACTGACGATGGTCGGCACTCGGCCGGCGATGTGGGCGAGGCTGAACTCGGTGGCCTGGTCCCATTCCCGATCACTCAGGTAGGCGCCTTCGCCGGTGCTGCCCAGCGGGGCGATGGCATGCACGCCACCGGCGATCAGGCGGTCGATGGACTGGCCCAGGGCAGGCAGGTCAAGGTGCTGGCCGTCGCTGCTGAACGGGGTGATGGTGTAGCCGATGATGCCGTGGAATTTCGTGGTCATGAAACGTACTCCGCAAGTAAGGCAAAAGGGCGAACAATCAGTTCAGGCAGTCGGCATGCACCCGCAGGCACTGCCGCGCATAGTAGTTGAAGGCGGCGCTGTGGCGTTTTGGCCGGGAGATCCAGTCGTGGGCTTCGCGGCCCAGCGCCGGCTCGATCGGTTTCACTTCGCCTGCGGCCATCGCCAGCAGCTGCAGCTTGGCCGCACGCTCGATCAACTGGGCGATGACGCAGGCTTCCTCGATGCTGGCGCCGGTGGACAGCTGGCCATGGTGCGAGAGCAGGATGGCGCGTTTGTCGCCCAGCGCGGCGCTGATGATTTCGCCTTCTTCGTTGCCGACCGGCACCCCGGGCCAGGCTTCAAGAAAGGCGCAGTCTTCATACAGCGGACACAGGTCCATGTGCGAAACCTGCAGCGGCACTTCCAGCATCGACAGCGCGGCGACATGGGTAGGGTGGGTGTGGATGATGCAGTTCACATCCGGGCGTGCCCGGTACACCCAGCTGTGGAAGCGGTTGGCCGGGTTGGGCATGCCCTGGCCTTCGAGTACTTCAAGGTCTTCATTGACCAGCAACAGGTTGCTGGCGGTGATTTCGTCGAAGCCCAGCCCCAGTTGTTGGGTGTAGAAGGTGCCAGGTTGTGGCCCGCGGGTGCTGATTTGCCCGGCCAGGCCCGAGTCGTGGCCGTTGTCGAAGAGAATTCGACAGGTCAGGGCCAGCTTTTCCCGTGCAGTCCACGTATTATCGGCAAGCGAGCCTTGCATCTGTGTAAGGGCCTGCTTGATCAGTTGGTCCTTGGGCAATGCCAGAGTCTTGGCCATGGGGATATCCTCGATGGTGTAGAGAAATGTCAGGCTGGCCCGCCCCGGTTACTTGGAAGGTGAAGGGGCGGTTAAGCAAATGACACAAAAAAGGATAAATGACACAATGTGTCATTAGCAAGAAAAAGCTTGCCCGTGGCACTGGGAAAATTGCACCACATGTCTATCCGATTGAAATTGCTGAGAAAAAAACTGGGGATTACCTTGGAGGTGCTGGCCGAGAAGTCCGGCATGACCAAGAGCTATCTTTCCAAGGTCGAGCGTGGCCTGAACACGCCGTCGATTGCCGCTGCGCTGAAGCTGGCGCGGGCGCTGAGTGTCAATGTCGAAGAGCTGTTTGCCGAAGATGCGCCCGGCCAGGCCCGCTTTAGCCTGGTACGCAGCGCTGAGCGCCAGGCGCTTTCCGGGAGCGCTCAGGGCCCGGGTTATGCAGTGTTGGCCAACCATATCGGCAGCCGCAGCTTGCTGCCGTTCATCATCAGCCCGCCCGCTGATTTCAGCGACTCGACCTTCAAGGAGCACCTGGGCGAGGAGTTTCTGTTTGTTCACGAAGGCCAGGTGGAAGTGGACTTCATGAGTGAGCGGGTCATCCTCGAACGGGGTGATGCGCTGTACTTCAATGCCCAGACGCCGCATCGTCTGCGCTCGCTGGGCGAGGTGCAGGCGCAATTGCTGGTGGTGGTACATGACGCCGAAGACTGAAGCCGATGGACAGCCACTCTCGATTCTGGCGTGACCCGGCGCTGCCGTTCATCGAGGCGCGCAGCGTCGAGGATGGGCGCAAAGTCTGCTATTCGGCGCATTCCCACGAGAGCTTCAGCATCGGGGCGATCACCGCGGGTCGCAGCACCTACGTGAGTGGTGACAGCCAGCAGCAAATCATTGCCGGCACCGTTGTGCTGATGAACCCCGGCGCTGTGCATGCCTGCAACCCGATCGATGGGGAGCCCTGGTCGTACCTGATGCTGTATGTGGACCTGCCCTGGTTGCAGGCGTTGGGGTTCCAGCCGTTTGCGGCAATCAGCAGCCGTTCGCCATCCCTTTACCAGGATCTGTGCCGATTGCATGCCGTGTTGCTCGATGATCAGTTCAGCATCGCCAGCAAGCACGCCGCGTTATGTATTTTTTTCAGTGAACTGATCCAGCGATTGCCCTCCCGCGTTCCTGGGGTGGGGCGGGTCAATCCGGGCTTGCTGACAGCTGCCGCCTTCATCCGTGAGCACTGCACCCAGCCGCTGCACCTGCAGGACATTGGGGCCGCAGCCGGGCTGTCAACTTCGTACCTGATCCGCGCCTTCAAGCAGCAGTTCGGTCTGACGCCTCACGGCTACTTGCTGGATCAGCGCGTGCAATATGCCCGGGCCCGGTTGCGTCGTGGCGCACTGATCGCCGAAGTGGCACTGGAAGCCGGGTTTGCCGACCAGGCCCACCTGCAGCGGGCGTTCAAGCGTCACCTGGCGGCGACTCCCGGCCACTATCGATCAGGCCAGTAACAGGTACAGGGCGCTGGCCACCAGCAGCGCCGCCAGCACGCGGTTGAACACACGCACGCGGTGCCGGTTGCCCAGGTACTGGCTGATGACACTTCCCGCCCAGGCCCAGCTGGCGATGGACAGGTAGCAGATGACAAAGTAGATCCCGGTGAACTGCCAGAGCAGGGCGGTTTCGCCTTCGCCGACATAAGCGCCGACACCGGCCACGCAGGCCAGCCAGGCCTTGGGGTTGAGCCATTGCAGGGTTGCCCCGGCGAGCATCGAAGGTGCTGCCGGGGCGCTGCTGTTGGCCAGTTCACCGCGGTCGCTGGCCAGTTTCCAGGCCATGTACAGCAAAAAAGCCACGCCGCCGGCATGCAGAACCTCGGTCATGGCTGGCCAGTAACGCAGCAATTCGTGCAGCCCCAGGCCGATCAGCAACAGCAGCAGGCTGAAGCCCAGGGTGGCACCGGTGACATGCCTGAGGCTGGCACGCAAGCCATAACGGGCACCGCTGCCCAGGGCGACGATGTTGACCGGACCGGGGGAGATGGAGGCGGCCAGCGCAAAGGCGGCCATGAACAGGGTCAGACTCATTGGTGTTCATCCTGTAAGAAAGGTGAACTCAGTCTGCTGGCCTGGCTGGGATTGGTATTGAAGGAAATTACCCTGTGGCAGCTGATACAGAATTTGAAATAGTTTTGCGCTGTAAGAAATCCCTGCTGCAATTGTAGGATCTCATCCCCAATTGATATTAGGTTGATATGACTTCGTTCTCGGAGCCCCCCAGTACCTGGCCGTCCTGGCCATTCTCCCGTCCCTGTGACGTTTCCCCGCTGTTCACCCAGATGAGTACCCTCCCATGGAATGGCTAGCCGACCCCACGGCCTGGCTGGGCCTTGCCACGCTGATTGTTCTGGAGCTGGTGCTGGGTATCGACAACCTGGTGTTCATCGCCATCCTTGCTGACAAGCTGCCACCGCATCAGCGCGACCGTGCGCGGGTGATCGGTTTGTCCCTGGCGTTGATCATGCGCCTGGGCTTGCTGGCCAGTATTTCCTGGATGGTGACCCTGACCGAACCGTTGTTCGAGGTGCTCGGCAAGAGTTTCTCCGGCCGTGACCTGATCATGCTTTTCGGTGGTGTGTTCCTGCTGTTCAAGGCCACCATGGAGCTGCACGAACGTCTGGAGGGCCATGTCGCGCAGTCCGGTGGCAGCACCCGTCATGCCGCGTTCTTGCCCATCGTGGCGCAGATCGTGGTGCTCGACGCGGTGTTCTCGCTGGACGCGGTGATCACTGCCGTGGGCATGGTCGAGCAATTGTCGGTGATGATGATCGCGGTGATTTTCTCGATCGGTATCATGATCGTCGCCAGCAAGCCTTTGACACGTTTCGTCAACAGCCATCCGACGGTGATCATGCTGTGCCTGGGCTTCTTGATGATGATCGGCTTCGTCCTGACAGCGGAAGGGCTGGGCTTCCATATTCCCAAGGGCTATCTGTACACGGCTATCGGTTTTGCCATTGTGGTCGAGCTGTTCAACCAGGTGGCCCGTGCCCGACGCAAGCGCAGCCTGCAGCAACACCGGCCGTTGCGTGAACGCACGGCCCATGCGGTGCTACGCCTGTTGGGCGGGCGGCGTATCGAGGCGGACGAGGTCGGTGAGGAAATTGCCGACCTGGTCGAGGGTGGCGAGGAGCATGTGCTGTTCGATCGGCGCGAGCGGGTGATGATCAGCGGTGTGCTGAACCTTGCCGAACGTCCGATCAAGACGCTGATGACCGTGCGGGCCCAGGTCGACGCCATCGACCTGGCGCAAACCCCGCAAGCCATTCGTACGGCGCTGATGCATTCGTCCTACTCGCGCTTGCCACTGATCCGCAACGGCCGTATCGAAGAACCACTGGGCTTCGTGCACAAGAAGGAGTTGCTCAAGGAGCTGCTGGCCGGTAACGAGCCGGACCTGGAAAGCCTGGTTCGCGCGCCGCTGAACCTGCTGGAGAGCTTTAGCATCCTCAACGCCCTGGAACAGATGCGCAACCAGTCGACGCACATCGCTTTTGTGGTCAACGAGTTCGGTGACTTCACCGGCATCCTGACCATGACCGACATCCTCGAATCCATCGCTGGTGAACTGCCTGATGCCAGCGAAGTCGAGGGGCCGGGGATCGTCGAGGACGAGCAGGGCTTTGTCGTCAGCGGTGCCTTGAACCTGAGCCAGATCCAGGCGCGCACCGGCTTTGCCGCCAAACCGACCGAGGATTACCAGACCCTCGCCGGTCTGGTCATGAGCCTGCTTGATCGCTTGCCGGTGGTCGGCGACTGCCTGCAGTGGAATGGCTGGCAGATGACTGTGGTTGCGGTGGAGGAACGTCGGGTCCGTGAGGTACGCCTCAGGCCGAGCGCCGCTGATGGCGTAGCAGGTGCTTGATGCCTTCAAGGATCAGCACCACGACTGCCAGCCAGATCGGCAGGTAGGTCAGCCACTGGTCGGGACCGATGGTCTCGCCCAGTAGCAGGGCCACGGCCACCAGCAGCACCGGCTCGACATAACTGAGCAGGCCGAACAGGCTGAACGCCAGCAGGCGGCTTGCCAGTACGTAGCAGATCAGCGCCAGCGCGCTGATCACCCCCAGCAACGGGATCAGGCCGTACAGGGCCGGGTGTTCGACCAGGTCCTGGGCGCTCAATGGGCCCTGGATAACAAAGTACAGCGCCGTCGGCAGCAGCAGGCACATGTCGGCCCACAGGCCACCGAGGTGGTCGGTGCGGCATTTGCGCCGGAGGATGAAGTACAGCGGATAGCCGATGGCGACCAGCAGGGTTTCCCAGGCGAAACTGCCGTGCTGGTACAGCTCGTGGGCAACGCCGGTTGCGGCACAGGCCACCGCCAGCTTCTGCAGGCGTGACAGGCGTTCACCGTAGACCACGCGCCCGGTCAGGACCATGGTCAGCGGCAGCAGAAAATACCCCAGCGACACCTCCAGGCTGCGCCCGTGCAACGGCGCCCAGAGGAACAGCCAGAGCTGCACACCCATCAGCGATGAGGTGCCGATCAACCCCAGCAGCAGGATCGGCTTTTGCCGGATCCGTTTGAGCAGGCCGGTAATCAGCGGCCAGTCCTTGCTCAGCAGCATGAACAGGGTCAGGCAGGGCAGGGTCAGCAGGGTACGCCAGCCAAAGACTTCCTCACCGTCCAGCGGTGTTAACAGCGAGGTGTAGAAATACATCACGGCGAACAAGCACGACGCCATGACCGATGAAACGATGCCTTTGGACACGAGGGCCTCTGTAGCAGGAAAAAGGAGGGTGCTCAGCCACCCTGGATCAGCACCTGGTGGTCACTGGCTGACGCCAGGCCTTGTGCCTCCAGGGCCTGAATGAATGCCTCGGCCGACATTGGCCGGGCAAACAGGTAGCCTTGCTGGAAATCGACGTTGTGCCGGGCCAGGTAGTCACGTTGTGCCTCGGTTTCCACCCCTTCGGCAACGATGCCCAGGCCCAGCTTGCTCGAAAGCTCGATGATACTGTCGAGGATATGCAACGACAGCGCATCGCCGCCAATCATCGCCACGAAGCTCTGGTCAATTTTCAGGTAGTCGACCTGGAACTGACGCAAGTAAGCCAGGCTCGATTGTCCGGTACCGAAGTCGTCCACGGCAATCATCACCCCCAGGTCGTGGAGCCCGGCAAACAACGCGTGGGTGACCTCGCTCGGGGCAATGAGTTTGCGTTCGGTCAATTCCAGGGTCAGGCGCACGCGGCCCTTGGGAAAGGCTGCGAGGAACGCATGGCAGTCATCGAGCAGGGCCAGATCCTGGCAATGATCGGCGGTGATGTTGATACCGATGTGAAAGCCATCCGCCATGCGCTCGGCATGCGGGGCCAATACCTCGACGGTACGGGCCATCAGCTGGCGGGTCATGGGCACAATCTGGCCGCTGTGTTCGGCATAGGGGATGAACAGGTCAGGACGGACCAGGCCTTCGCGTGGATGTTGCCAGCGCATCAACACCTCGACACCGGCCCAGCGGTAGTCGCCATGGCGTACCACGGGCTGGAAGTAGGGGATGAATTCGTTGGCCTCGATGGCTCGTTGCAGTTCCACCCGAGGCGAACTGGCCCGGCGCAGTTGCCAGTAGCAGGTAACCGCGGCCATGGCGCCGAGCATCACCAGCAGACCGAACAGGGCTGGATACTCGCTGCGCATTTGTTCGCCAACCTTGCCCTGGGTGTAACCGCTGTGAATAGAGAAGGGATAGCGCGTCGAAACATACTCGCTGGCGGCCACCTCAGATGTTGGGGCAAGGCCTTTGTGGACCTGACCACTGCGGTCTATCCAGTTTTGTCCGACTTGCAGGATCAATTGATTGTCGGTGCCGAGCAGGTAGAGGGCCCCGATCAGATGATCGCCATCGACTGTGGTGATAGCGCCCCGTTCGCCTTCAGACACCCGGTACACCAGCAATGGATGCCCGGGGGTTACCGAATTGCCATCCATCAGCCACAGTTTGCCTTGAACGTAGTCATCGACGTTGACCGGCTCGCTGTAAGGCCCGAACAGTGAGTTGCAATACAGTTCGCCGCGGTATTCGAGGTTGGTGGAGCGAACAAAGGCGCGCCGGGTGACTTGATCGCGCAGGGCCAGTTTTTCTTCAACGCACGGTTGACCGGCCAGCGGCAGCAGTTCACTGGCGGCGCGGGAGGCACTGTCGAGGATCCGTTCAATCTGGCCACCTACCCGTTGTGCACTGGCCTCGCTGCGGTTCTGCAGCTCCCGGCCAGCTTGCCAGTGCATGATCAGCAGTCCGCACACCATGGGCAAGGCACCGACCAGCCAGGGCAAGAGTGTGCGCCAAAGGCGTAAAGGACGGTGTTTTACCGAAAAGGGCATAGAGACTAACCTGAAAAATACAGAACTGTGCAGAGGATAGCCGTACGTCGGAATCGTGTCTGAACTTAAAGTGCGACAAATTGGATTACGCACTGTAGAATCATCTTACGCATACAATAATAAGGTTCCTCGCCACTCGAGGAATCAACCCGCCGAGAATGGGTCCATATGAAGTGTCATGGGTTCAAGCTGATCTATGGTGACTACCTCGCACGCAGTGTGAGGGGCATCTCCTGCGCGCCGCCATCTTCGCTCGACATCGATAGCAAGTAATCACCGTTTTTAGCGCTTTGATGATGAGGTAATGAGCATGGCCGACATTTTTGAAAACCCGATGGGCCTGATGGGCTTCGAATTCATCGAGTTCGCTTCGCCGACCCCTGGCGTCCTGGAGCCGATCTTTCAGATCATGGGCTTCACCAAGGTGGCGACCCACCGTTCCAAGGATGTGCACCTGTACCGCCAGGGTGACATCAACCTGATCCTCAACAACGAACCGAAAAGCATCGCTTCGTACTTCGCGGCCGAGCACGGTCCGTCGGTGTGCGGCATGGCTTTTCGCGTGCGCAACGCCCATGAGGCCTACGCCCGTGCCCTGGAACTGGGGGCTCAGCCGGTGGAAATCGAAACCGGTCCGATGGAGCTGCGCCTGCCGGCGATCAAAGGCATCGGCGGTGCGCCGCTGTACCTGATCGACCGTTTCGAAGAAGGCAGCTCGATCTACGACATCGACTTCAACTTCATTGAAGGTGTCGACCGTCACCCGGTCGGTGCCGGCCTGAAGATCATCGATCACCTGACCCACAACGTTTACCGTGGACGCATGGCCTATTGGGCGGCGTTTTACGAAAAACTGTTCAACTTCCGTGAAATCCGTTACTTCGATATCAAAGGCGAGTACACCGGCCTGACCTCCAAGGCCATGACCGCGCCCGACGGCATGATCCGTATCCCGTTGAACGAAGAGTCGTCCAAGGGCGCCGGGCAGATCGAAGAGTTCCTGATGCAGTTCAACGGCGAAGGCATTCAGCATGTGGCCTTCCTCACCGACGACCTGCTCAAGAGCTGGGATGCGCTGAAGAAACTGGGCATGCGTTTCATGACTGCGCCGCCGCAAACCTACTACGAAATGCTCGAAGGTCGTTTGCCAGGTCACGGCGAGCCAGTCGACGAACTGCAGGCCCGCGGCATCCTGCTCGATGGCTCTTCGCAGCCAGACGACAAGCGTCTGCTGTTGCAGATCTTCTCGGAAACCCTGATGGGACCGGTGTTCTTCGAGTTCATCCAGCGCAAGGGCGATGACGGCTTTGGTGAAGGCAACTTCAAGGCACTGTTCGAATCCATCGAGCGCGATCAGGTACGCCGCGGTGTGCTGAACGCCGAGTAATCGAGCGCCATAACTGTAAAAGGCCATTGAGGGTTCTCAATGGCTTTTTTGTGGGTGCTGTCAGGGCTGCGCAGGTGTTGAACGGTTTTTTGTCCTTCTGAACATTCCCCAGTATCCGGCTGCCGAGGTCATGATGCCGACCAGCAGCAGTGACGGTAAGGCAGCGCGCATCGCGTGGCGAATCGCCTGCCAGGATTGGCCGTCCGGGTAACCGGCATGCACGGTGTATCCATACCTTTGCGAGGTGAGCTTCAGGGTGTTTTCCGCATGGTTGGGCACCTGGTAGTACTCACCGTTGCCGGTTTCCCAGACATACTGGCCACCGAATTGCAGACTCAATACCACGGCGTTCTGGAAGCCGAGCAACTCTGCCTGCAGGACCTTGAGGTTGGCGGCAGCGATGATCGCGGATCGGCCCTCCTGCAGCCGATACAGCAGGATGTCCGAGCCCGGGGTTGCAATGGTGCTTGGGTACACGCGCAGACGTCCTTCAATATAACTACCCAGATTAAGGGTGATGTCAGTCGAACCATACAGCGTGCTGCAATAAATTCGATTGTCCTTTTCCAGGGCCAATGAGCGTACGTTCGGTTGTCTGACCATTTCCATGCGCAAGTCAGACAAAATCGCTTCACAGGGCTTGTCCAGCAGACTTATGGCTTGCTGGCTGGTGTCGTGCAGGGACTGGATAACCCTGTCGATGGCGTACACGGCTTCGCGAGCGGTCACCTCGATGGTTTCTTCTTGCTTACGGTCGACCTGCAACACAAGTACCAGCAGGCCACAAGTGACAGGTGCCAGCCCGATCAGAAGGGTGACAAGAAACTCGATCAGGCTACGCCCGGCGTGGGAGTGTGGAACCATGGTTGGGTGCCTCTATGCTGAGCGGAGGGTCAGCATAGAGAAGCGCACCCGAGTCGCCTGTAGGCGTCATTGTTAGCGGCTGTAGTACTCTTCAACTTGACGTCAGGTTCAAGTGGCCTTGCCTGCAGCCAGGGCCGCCACCACCAACTTGGCTACCGCGGCCCCGGATGCCGGATTCTGGCCAGTGATCAAGCGGCCTTCTTTCTGGTCGGCGATGGCAAATTCTTTCCAGGGATCCTCTGCCTTGCGATAGATCCCACCCCGGGCACTCAACTCGGTCTCGGTCAGGTAGGGCACCACTTTGTCCAGCTCGGCCAATTGTTCTTCGATATTGGAGAACCCCGTCACTTCACGGTCCTTGACCAGCAGCGTGTTGTCGCTGAGCTTGATATTGAGCAGGCCCACTGCACCATGACAGACTGAAGCGACCACCCCCCCGGCCTCGAAAATGCGTCGCGCCAGGTCCTGTAGCCCGGCATTGTCCGGGAAGTCCCAGATAACCCCGTGGCCGCCGGCATAGTAGATCGCTGCGTAGTCCTGGGCCTTGACCTGGCCGGGGCTCAAAGTGCTGCCCAGGCGATTCATGAAGGCTTTGTCGTTGTACCACTCCCAGTCAATGTCCTGGGCCATGCTCAGGCTGTGAGGGTCGATCGGTACATAGCCACCCGCCGGGCTGAGGTAATCGACCTTGTAGCCTGCCTTCTCGACGTGCTCGACAAAATGCACCGCCTCACCCAGCCAGAGCCCGGTGGCACGTTTGAGCGTCGGGTATTTGGCCGTATTGGTCAGGACCACCAGAATCTTTTTGCTCATTACCAGACTCCCTTCGCTGGATCGGACCCGGTTCGCCCGGATCACCAAGGTAAACCCATACAGCATAGTAGTGCCTGGCCAGGTTGCCATTCCTTGCTGGCTGTGTGCTAGCCTTGCTGGAGCCTTGAATCTGACACTGGAGTCAACAGCCTCATGAGCAACACGACAGCGCAAACGGATGAATTCATGCAGGCCGCCATCGACGAGGCGCGCAAAGGCCTTGAAGAAGGCGGGATTCCGATCGGTTCGGTGCTGGTGCACCAGGGGCAGATCATCGGTCGCGGGCACAATCGGCGGGTACAGTCCGGCAGCGCGATTTTGCATGGCGAAATGGATGCGCTGGAGAATGCTGGCCGACAGCCTGCCACGGTTTATGCCGATTCAACGCTGTACACCACCTTGTCACCCTGTGCGATGTGCAGTGGCGCGATCCTGTTGTACGGGATCAAGCGGGTGATCGTCGGCGAAAACCAGACCTTCCTCGGTGAAGAGGCGTTGCTAAAGTCCCGCGGCGTGGCGCTTGAGGTTCAACACAATGACGCCTGCATCGGCATGATGAAGGATTTCATCAAAGCCCGGCCGGAGCTGTGGGACGAAGACATCGGCCGCTAGGAGTTATTGGCTGCAGTACCGCTCCGCTGACTGGCCAGACGCTCCAGAAGCAGATAGACCAGTCCGGCCAGCAGCAGTGGCAGGAGAAAGTACACCACCCGGTAACCGATCAGCGCCGCCAGCAGGGTGCCCTTGCCGTAGTGGGCTTGCAGCAGGGTGAGAAACACGGTCTCCAGTACTCCCAGGCCTGCCGGTATGTGGGTAATGACGCCTGCGATACTGCTGATCATCAGCACCGCGAGGATGGTCGGGTAAGCGACCTTGTCCGGTAGCAGGCTGTAGACCACCAAGGCCATCAGCGCCCAGTTGCAGGCCCCCATAAGCAGCTGCAGGGCCGCCATGGGCAGGCCGGGCAGGGTGATTTCGTGGCCGCGCAGTTGCCAGGTCCGGCGCCGGGCAAAGCGGCAGGCGAGCAGATAGCCCAAGGCCGTCAGCAACAGCAGCAGGCCAACCAGGCGCAGGCCGTTGCTGCCGATTTCAAATCCCGCAGGCAAGCGTGGCAGTCCACAGAGAAACAGGGTACCGGCCAGGAAAAAATAGCCTGTCCAGTTGGTCAGCAGGCCCAGGCTGAGAATCCGGGTAACCGTCGCAACCGACAATCCCAGACGGGTATACAACCGATAACGCAGGGCAATCGCCCCGACCCAGGCGCTGAGGTTGAGGTTGAAGGCGTAGCAGACGAATGCCAGCGGCAGAACCTGGCGCGCTGGCAGGTGATGGCCAGTGTAGCGCCGGCCGATCAGGTCGAAACTGCTGAACAAGGCGAAGCTGCAAGCGCTGACCAGTCCGGCCAGCGCCAGGGTTTGCCAACGGTAGGACGTCAATGCATGGCGCACTTCCTGCCAGTCCAGGTTCTTGAGCAGGGTGTACAGCAACACCGGGACCAGGATGAAAAAGCCCAGGGTGAGGAGCTGGCGGGCGCGGTGCCAGCGTCCAGTGCGCGTGTTCATGTGGTCTTGCCTGTGGGCTGCTGCTCTGGCAGCAGCGGCTGCAGGCGCGGTACATGGGCGGGAAGCCAGCCGACCATCGCCGGGAAGTGGCGAATGAAGTGAAAGCTGAGGAAGATCAGCGGCGCACGCCACCAGTAACCGCGCAGCACGCGTTTCAGACTCACCGGCTTGCAGCGGTGGATGCACAGGTCCTGCAGGTGCTCGTGCAAGCGCTCGTTGAGTGGCTGGTCGTGGATCACCAGGTTGGCTTCAAGGTTCAACGACAGGCTCAAGGGGTCGAGATTGCTGGAGCCCACGGTCGACCAGTGCTGGTCCACCAGCGCCACCTTGCCATGCAAGGGCCGCTCGCAATATTCGAAGATCCGTACACCGTCGCGCAGCAGGTAGTTGTAGAGCAGCCGTGAGCACAGGCGCACCAGCGGCATGTCGGGCATGCCTTGCAGCACCAGGGTCACTTTCACCCCGCGGCGGGCGGCATCGCGCAAGGTACGCAGCAGGCGATAGCCGGGAAAGAAATACGCGTTGGCAATGACAATCCGCTCGCGGGCGCGGCTCAGGGCCCTGAGGTAATGCCGCTCGATGTCGTTGGGGTGATCCTGGTTATCGCGGATGCACAGAATCATGCTGGCCTGATCGCTGTCGGCGGCCAGCGGCAGGGCGCGCTGCCACCAGTGGCGACTGCGCTGGCGCAGCCGGACGGACTCGTCGAGCAGTGCCAGGGTCGAGTTGCGCAGGTCGGCGACAATCGGCCCGCGCACCTGTACGGCATAGTCCTGCTTGGCCATGGGGCCGAAGTCCTCCAGATGATCGGCGCTGTAATTGATGCCGCCGACAAAGCCGACTTCACCGTCGATCACCAGGATTTTGCGGTGCAAGCGGCGGAACAGGTTAGTGCGCATGCCCAGGCGTTTTGGGCTCGGATCGAAGGCCTGCAGATGAACACCGGCGTCGCTGAGCGCCTTTATGTAGTCGAGACTCAGGTCGGCAGTACCGAAACCATCGACCAGCATCTCCACCCGCACACCACGCTGCGCTGCAGCGATCAGCAGCTGTTGCAGCTGGCGGCCGACCTTGTCTTCGAAAATGATGAACGTTTCCAGGAGGATCTCTTCGCGCGCCTGTTCGATGGCCGCAAACACACTGGGGAAATAGTCTTCACCATTGATCAGCAACTGGACCTGGTTGTCGGCCCGCCATTGTCCGTTCACCAGCGCACCTCCACAGCCAAAGGCAAGTGATCGGAAAGGTGTGTCCAGGGTTTACGCGACATCACTTTGGGCGCATGGGCGCGGGCGTTGCGCAGGTAGATGCGGTCCAGGCACAGCAACGGCCAGCGCGCCGGAAAGCTGCGCGCCGGTTTGCCGTAGGCCAGGGTGAAGACTTCCTGCAGCCCGCAACCGGCCAGTTGGGCATCGGCGCGCTGGCGCCAGTCGTTGAAGTCGCCCGCGACGATCACCGGCGCCGTCGGCGGCAGGCTGCCGAGCAGCCGGCACAAAAGCCCAAGCTGTTGCTGGCGCTGGCGTTCATCCAGCCCCAGGTGCACGCAGATCGCATGCAGTTCCAGCGCTTCGGGCAATGCCAGTACCGAGTGCAGCAAGCCCCGCTGTTCGCGGCCTTTGACACTGATATCCAGATTGTCGTGGCGCAGGATCGGGTATTTGGACAGCAGCGCATTGCCGTGCTCACCGTCCGGGTACACCGCATTGCGGCCATAGGCGAACACCGGCCAGAGGCTGTCGGCGAGGAACTCGTACTGCGGCACATCCGACCAGTTGCGGTGACGCCGCCCGTGTTGGCGATGGCTGCCCAGGACTTCCTGGAGAAACACCAGATCAGCATTTTCACTGCGCACTGCTTCGCGCAGTTCCGGCAGTACATAGTGGCGGTTGAGGGGGCTGAAGCCTTTGTGGGCGTTGACGGTCAGCACCCGCACATGGTCCACCGCTGGTGCCGTGGCCAACCTGTCGGCGGGTATTTCCAGGTTCAATGCGCGTTCGCCATGGGGCAACGGGTCGGCCACGTCGGACCTCCTTTGATAGGGCCTGACAGCTTTCGCCAGAGGCGTTTACTGTCGCTGCACTATCAAAGGACCGTGGGGCGCAGGAGGGGGTTCAACCGTATTGCCCAATGGTCGGTTCGCGCCTAGAGGCCTTGCTGCACCAGCGGATCGTCGGGGTTCAACTGTTCGAGCTGGGCCAGCAGCACCTGCACATTCTGCATCTGCCCGGTTTCTTTCCAGTACTCGATCAACAATACCCTGGCCTTGCGGTTGGCCGGGTCACGGGATACCAGTGTTTCGAGCTGCTTCTGCGCCGGTTCCACCTGTTCAAGCTGGTGCAGCGTGGTCGCCAGGGTGTAGCGGTACTCGTTGTTATCCGGTTCGAGCTCCAGGGCGCGGGCAAAGGCCAGTAGGGCATATTCATCCTGGCCGTGGCGCAACAGCCAGTGTCCCAGTTCGTGTTGCAGGAAGGCTGAGTCCGGGCGTTGCTGCAAGGCATCGGCCAGTACCTTACGCGAGGCATCGGTCTGCTCCTGGCGCTCCAGCAGTTGTACCTTCACGGCCAGGGCCTGAAGGTTGTCCGGGTCCAGTTGCAGGGTCTTGTCGAGGGCCGCGGCGGCCTCCTTGAGACTGTTTTCGTGCAGGTAAAGCTGGGCCAGATGCAACTGCGCGGCAGGGTCGTCGGTCTGCTGTGCGAGTACCTGCTGATACTGCTCCAGGGTGTGCTGCAAGGGCCCGAAATACAGGCCGATATCGTCAGGCCCCAGCCCCAGCAAGGCGTCGACCACGGCGAAGCGCACGCTTTGCTCTTCATCGTCGAGCAACGGTCCGAGGGCCAGGCTGCGCTGGGCGCCGGGCAGCATGGCTTGAATGCTGGCGATGGCGGCACGGCGAACCAGTGGATCGTCGTGCTGCAGGTCGCGGTTGGCCAGTTTCAGTGCCAGCGGCGAGGGGTAGTTGGGCAGTTCGGCGTACAGGCCGGCACGGCGGATGGCGGAAAGATCGCTGCGTCCCAGCTGTTGATACAGCACTCTGGCTGCGCCGGGCTGGCCGTTGTGGGCCATGGCCAGGGCCTTGGCATAGGTGTGCTTGAGTGCCGGCGCCGGCGCGGGGCTGTCGTCACGCCAGAAGTACCCGCCAAGGCCCAGGACGATAAGCAGGATCAGGCTGATCAGGGTGTATTGGCGTTGTTTCGACATGGGTGGATCCGGGGCACGCGGCAGGCAAGGGTATCAGCTTGTGACAGGTAGGTGTCTGCGTCAAATGCTGTAGGTCTTGGTGTAGGGTGCTGATCTTTGGGTTGTGGTGTTGTGGTGTTGTGGTGGTGGGGTTGTGGGCTTATCCATTTGGTGTGGCGAGGCTGCCGGCCCCTTCCGCCTTTACGGCGGCCTACTTTTTTCTTGGAAAAAGTAGGCAAAACCGCTCGCTCCTGCATCCGGCC